>JACQDU010000312.1 GCA_016200955.1 bacterium | reverse complement strand
GTTCCGGTTCCGGTTCCGGTAGGAAGCTCTCCCGGGGTCGGGTGAAGCTCATTCCCGATCGGGTGAGGCTCGCCTTCCATGTCAGGCGGCTCGAACCGGGCCCCTTGAAGTTCCGTGAGGCCCCGGCGAGGCTCACCTCGTGACCCGAGGGGGCGCCCTCGATCGTAATGAGGATGTGGTGACGATCACGCGGGCCGAGCCGACGGACGCCGAGCTCATCGAGCGCTGTCTCGAGGCGAAGGACGCCTTCGAGCAGCTCTATGCGCGCCACGCGCCCGCCGTGTTCGGCTTCCTGAGAGCGATGCACAAGGGCGACGAGCACGCCGCGGCCGATTCGCTGCAGGAGACGTTCTTCCGCGCCTACAAGGCGCTCGGTCGGTTCGACCGCGGCCGGCCTCTCAGGCCCTGGCTGTTCACGATCGCGAGCCACGTGAGCCAGGACTCGAGGAAGAAGAGCCGCCGCCTCTCCGCGCTCGATTCCGAGTCTCTCGCGGAGGCCGCGGGAGCTTCGAGAGAGACCGGCCCCGCGGGCGCGGCCGCCGAAGGGGACGCTTGCCTCGCGATCATGCGCGCCACGGAAGACAAGCTGCCCGCGAGGAAGCTCGCCGCCTTCGTCTTCGCGCGCGGCCAGGGTCTCTCCTACGAGGAGATCGCCCGGATCCACGAATGCTCCGTCGCGACCGTCAAGCGCGACCTGCAGGATGCCCTCGAAGCCTTGAGTGGAGCCGCTTCCAGGCTGGGATTGGTGTGACATGAAGAACTGCCCCGAGATCCACGAGCTCTCGCTGCTGCTGGTGGATGGACTGTCCGAGAAGGAAGCGAGCCTCAGGGCTCACCTGGATGAGTGTGCTTCTTGCAGGGAGAAGAGCTCGAAGCTCGCTTCGTTGCTCGAGGTCTCTGCCTCCGAGGAGCCGCCGGCCGGGGTTCTCGAGAACCTTCGTTTGAAGATCATCGAGGAGGAAGCGAAGAAGGCCACGGCGCCCCTCAGGCCGGCCAGGGTCAAGAGCTCCCTCAAGTCGCAGGCGATCGTCTGGGTCAGCGCGGCGGCGGCCTTGCTCATCTTCGTCGAAGTCGCGGTGTCGTCTCTCTTGTCGAGTCGCAAGCACGGTGAGGAGGCGAGCCGGATCGCGGCACTCAGGACGGCCAACACGCAGGAGATCCTCTTCCGAGACGGCGACAAGGAGCAAGACGGCAACGACGATTACGGCCTCCTGACGGAGCTCAAAAACACGGGTCTGATCGACAGCGTGCTCGGCTCGGGGACCAAGCAAGGCTACATGTTCTTGGGTGCCTACTCGCCGAAGACGGGCGAGCTCCTCTGGTTCAACAGTGGGAACCCGGCGCTTCCTGGAAGCACGGGCGATCGCTACTTCGAGGTCAACACGGCTGGGGTCATCTATTACACGACGGGCAAGTCGCTCGCGATGGACACAAGCACGTGCACGATTCCCAATGGTAAGCGGCCCGGTTGGAACAACACGCGAGCCAGGATCATTGACCTTCCGCGGAAGAGGAACGTCGAACGTGCGGGGGACTCGTTCGACACTTACAGCTTCGGCAAGAACGGAATTGACGAGTATGGACATGGTGACGATCCGTCGAACTGGGGCTCAATGCCCGCGAAGGAGCGCGCTGCGCTCGACGGCGCGGCCCTGGTTGCTCTGAGGGACAAGCTTGCCGACGCCGAGCGCAAGGGGCTTTCTCACTCGAGCTCGGAGCCTCCTCCCCTGCCGGGCAAGCCTCTCGCAAAGCCTGAGCCTCCCAAGGAGCGTCCCGAGAGCAACGACCAAGGCAAGGACATCACGAAGTTCCTCGACCGCCGCGCCAAGGACGCGCAGCTCAAGCGGGAGATCGACATCGTCGTCGACGACGCCGACCTCCGGGAGGTCATGGACACGATCGGTCGTCGCGTGGGCCGAAACGTCGTCGTGGATCCCGAGATTCACGAGAGAGTCACGATCTCGCTGAGGAAGATTCCGTGGCGCGAGGCCGTCGACGTGATCGCGCGACGAGCCGAGGCGGACCCCGACGGGTGCATTCGCGACATCACGAAGGCGATCGAGCTCGATCCGAAGAACACGGATGCCTGGGCGGCGCGTGGTCTCGCGAAGGTCGCGAAGGGCGACCTCGACGGGGCAATCGCCGACGCCTCACGCGCGCTCGAGCTGGACCCGCATGACGCCCGAGCATGGAAGAACCGCGCCGAGGTGAAGCGGTTGAAGGGCGACCTCGATGGGTCCGTCGCCGACCTTGCGCGTGCGACTGCCGAGATCGCCGAGCTCAAAGCGAAGCTCGCCACTACCGAGGAGAAGTTCAGCGAGTACGCCCGGAAGTCGGATGCGGAGAAGAAGCGTCTCATCGATGAAGGAGTGCGCCTCGTCTTCGAGCGCGAGCGGCTCCGCGAGAGGCTGTCGGAGACACGGGACTACGCCGCCGGCGAGATCAGCCCGGCTCAGCGCCTCGCCACGACCACCGAGCTCCGCACGAAGGCCCCCGCGCTCCTCGCTCGCCCCGACGGAGCCGACCAGAGAGAGCTCCCGCTCTCGGCATTGCGCGTCTCCACGATCCTCATGGCGACGCGAGCCCGCACGCTGATCGACTGCACGTTCGAGAACCCGCACAACACGCAGCTCCAGGGAACGCTCATGATCCGCCTCCCCGAGGGAGCGTCTCCCTGTTACCTCGGCATGTTCCAGGGAGCCGGCCTCCCGCACGCTGTCGGTCCTCTAACGCTCGGCTCTCTCCTGCCGCCGGTGCTCGACGATCCGTCGATGCTCCTCTCGCGAAGGATCGCGCTACCGTCGAGCTGGTATGCGAACGGAGCGAGCGTGGACTGGGGAACGCTCCGGCCGGCGGAGGTCGTGGAAGAAAAGCAAGCGAAGGTCGTCTACGAGCAGGTGACGCGCCGCCGCGTGGACCCGGCGCTCATGGAGTGGAGCGGAGGGAACAACTTCTCGACGCGGATCTTCCCGATCCCGGCCCTCTCGCGGAAGCGCGTCTTCTTCGTCTACGACCAGCCCGCGCCGGATCTCGGCGGGCGAGCGACGCTCGCGCTCCCCGTGCCCGACAAGCTCCCGCCGGCCTTCCGGCTCGAGGTCGCGGCCGATCCGCGCGCCTGGCAGGGAGCGGCGCTCCTCACGGCGAAGGGCGAGCAAGCTCTCGTGCCTTCCGGCAAGTTCCTCCGAGCAACGCTCGAGTGCGCGAACGAGGGCTCGTTCCTTCTTGTCGCGACGCCTCGTACTGCCGCTGTCCGAGCGGGGTTCGGGGAGAGCGCGGGAGTCCCGGGCTCTCTCGTGCACGCGAGGATCTCGCCCTCGGTGAAGATGCTGGAAGGAAGAAAGACGGGGAGCGCCGTCTTCCTCCTCGACACGAGCCTCTCCCAGAGAGCCAAGCTCGCTCCTTCCTGCGGTCGTCTCCTTCGGGCGATCCTCGAGAAGGACGCGAGCATCGAGCGCTTCCAGGTCGTGACCTTCGACGTCCTCGCGAAGCCGTTGTTCGAGGGCTGGCGCGAGAACAAGCCCGAGCAACGAGAGACGACGCTCAAAGAAGTCGAGTCTCTCTGGCTCGAGGGAGCGACGAGCCTCGAAGCGGGCCTCGCGTGCCTCGAGCGCACGGTGCCCCAGGGAGAGCACCCGACGTTCTTCCTCCTCTCGGACGCTCAGGTCACGTGGGGCGAGGAAGACCCGCGCGAGCTCGAGCGAGCCTTCCCGCGGATCATGTCCGAGCGGTGGATCTGCTACCAGATCGGCGACTCGGCCCTCGCGCGGCCCGTCGTCGAGAGGCTCGTCCGCTCGGGCGGGCGAGTCGTGCCGATCGTCTCCTCGCAGGAGATCGACGCCGCCGCTCTCGCGCACGCGCTGACTCCGGCCGTCCTGCGCTCGGTGCATGTGGACGGAGCGCAAGCGAGCGACCTGGTCGTCGCGGGGAAGCCGCGCTCCTTGTTCCCGGGAGAAGTGCTGGAAGTCGCCTTCCGCTGCCCTCAAGGAGTCGATCCCAGGAAGGCCGCGGTCGTCGTCGAGACCGAGAGCGGCGCGGAGCGCTTCTCGCTCGAGACGGCCTCCGACCAGGACGCCGTCTCCGCGAGAGCGTGGGCCGAGCTCACGGCGACTTCTCTCCTCGACCTCGGAGACCAGGACGCGGATCGAGCGGCCGTCGGTCTCTCGCAGGCCTTCGCTCTCGCGAACCGCGTCGCTTCCTTCCTGATCCTCGAGACGGACCACGAGTACAAGCAGTACCAGATTCGCACCGAAGACCTCGACCTCTCGCGGCTCACGCTCCTCGCCGCCTCACGTGAGGAAAGGCGGCCGATCGGAGCGCCCGACACGAAGGCGCTCGACGCCCGGGCCCTCGCTTTCCTCGAGAAGATCGCGTCTCTCACGAGCACTCCCTGGCAGCGTCCGTCGTGGCCGAAGCCGACGGCGGAGAGCTTCGACCGTCCGAAGTCAGCATTCGCCGCAGGCGAATGCGGTGGGAAAACGGGCGAGAGGCTCGATCCGGTCCTCGTCTGGAGCGAGACCGCTCGCCGCGCTCAGGCCGGGAGAGGCGACGAGGCTCTCAGGATCGTGAGCTCGATCGTCGAGGAGAGCCCTCGCGACGCGCGAGCGCTCCGGCTCGCGGGCTTCGCCCTCATGAGCCTCGGGCGCTACGAGGACGCCCGGGCGATCTTCGCCCGCACGAGAGTCGTCCGGCCCTTCGAGCCGCAGGCGCATCTCTGCGAGGCCCTCGCGCTCGAGGCGCTCGGCCGATCGGGCGAGGCCGCTCTCCGCTACGAGATCGTCCTCGCCGGGAGCTTCGATCCTCGCTTCGACAGGTTCGCGAAGGACTCGGCTCGGCGGCTCTACGCGCGGCTCCTCTCGCGGATCGGCGCCGCGGGAGAGGAACGCACGCGCGAGCTTGCTCTCGCCGACGTCTCGCCCTTCCCCGCTCACGAAGCTCACATCTTCTGGAACCTCGACGACACCGACGTGGACCTCCACGTGCGCGAGACGGCCGGGCCCTACGAGGTCTCTTACAGGAACATGACCTCTCCCACGGGCGGCTTGCTCCACGGCGACAACACGACCGGCCTCGGCCCGGAGATCTACACTCACCCGAGGGCCGAGCCCGCCACCATCTCCCTCGATTACTTCGGCACGCGAAGCGTCGAGGGCACCGTCCCCGCCGCCGCTCTCCTCGTCTACTTCAAGGGAGACGCCTCTTACCAGGAGACGATCGTCAGCGCCGCGATCCTTCCGCGAGAGAAGGCCAACCTCGTGCTCTACAAGTCGGGAGAAAAGTGAGCGACGGTTACCCGCGAGAGCTGCCTCGAGGGAGGTGAGACGCCCGCTCTCTCGCCTCCTCACGCGGGCACCGTGAGATCGCCGCGAGCGCCGCGCGGGCGTGCGCGATCCCGTGACGCACGCGCCGCTCCCGCGCGAGGAGGCCCTCGATCATCGCGACGAGCCTCCGGTCCGCGTGGGGCAGGAGCTGGACCGGGTCCGGGACGTCGCCTCGCAGGAGCCGCGAGGCGATGCTGAAGCGCGAGCCCTCGAGCGGGCACCTCCCGAGAAGCGCCTCGAGCCCCGTCATGCCGAGCGCGAAGGCGTCCGTGGCGGTGTCGGCTTCCTCTCCGGCGAAGAGCTCGGGAGCCAGGTAAGGCGTCGTCCCGACGATCACGTCGCCGCGCGTGAGCGTGCGATCGCTCATGAGCTTGGCGATCCCGAAGTCCACGAGCTTCGCCGGGCCCGCGGGAGGAACGATGATGTTCGCGGGCTTCACGTCCCGGTGCACGAGCCCGGCCGCGTGGATCGTCGCGAGCGCGCGAGCGACGTCGCCGAGTACGCGCGCGACCAGGGGCTCGGGGAGCGGCCCTCGCGCCGCGAGCGCGTGGAGCGTCTCTCCCGGCACGAACTCCATGGCGAAGAAGACGTCGTCCTGGAGCCGCCCGGCGTCCACGAAGCGCGGGATCTCCCGGCACGTGAGGGCCCGGAGGAGGTCCGCCTCGCGGCGGCAGCGGGCGAGGGTCTCGGGCTCGGCGTCTCTCACGTCGAGCACCTTGAGGGCGACGGGGAGCGCTCCGCGCATCGCGAGGTACACGGTCCCCGTGCCTCCGCGTCCGAGGACGCGGACGACCTCGTAGTCGCCGATCCGGCGCGGAGAGTGCCGGTCGCGGCTCGCGTAGCGGAGGGCCTTCACTCGCAGGAGCGCGACGGGGACGGGCCTCGCGAGGACGTCGCGAGCTCCCGCGTCGTAGGCGTTCTCGAGCTCGCGCTCGTCGTCGCCGGCCACGATCGCGAGCGCCGGCGGAGCGCGCGTCCCGAGGGTCTGCTTGAGCGTCGTCACCATCTCGAGCCCCGCTCCGTTCCCGGCGGCTCGGGATGAGCAACGGATCGGCCAAGCCGGCGAGCCCTTCGCCGCCACGGACGTCCGGGACGTCGAGAGGCGCGTCGGAACGAGACGTCCAAACGCTTCGCCCCAGAGGGGGATCGAGGCGAGGGAGCCCCTCGGCCTCGCTGGCTCGAGTCGTTCTCTCAGCGCCGGAGAACGCGCTCGATCGGCCTCGACGTGAGGAACCAGAAGCGCGTCGTGAGCCCGATCGCGACGGCGGTGAGGCCGGCCGAGAGCCCCCACCAGAGGCCGGGCGCGCCGAGGCCGAGCTTGACTCCCAGGAGGAGAGCGAGCGTGAGCCCGATCGCGTAGTGGCCGACGAGGTTCGCGAAGAGCGGCGCCCGCGCGTCGCCCGCCCCGCGGAGAGCGCCGGTCGCGACGGCTTGCGTGCCGTCCGAGAGCTGGAAGACGGCCGCGATCACGATGAGAGGAACGGCCGCTTCCACGACCGCCGCTTCCGGCGCGATCAGGCGAGCGAGCGGGCGCGAGAACAGCACGAAAAGGAGCGCGGTCGTGGACATGAACGCGGCCGCGATGCCGATCGCCGTGAAGCCCGTGCGCCGGACTCCCGGGAGGTCTCCTCTGCCGACGGCGTGGCCGACGCGCACGCTCGCCGCGGACGCGATCCCGACCGGCACGCAGAACGTGAGGCTCGCGAGGGTGATCGCGACCTGGTTCCCCGCTCCCGCCTCCGCGCTGATCCTCCCCGCGAGCATGGCGGCGAGCGTGAAGACGCCGACCTCCGCGAGGAACTGCGAGCCCAGCGGAAGCCCGAGCCGGAAGATCGACCCGAGGATCGCACGATCGGCGGGGCGCGTCTCGACTCCCTTCCTCACGGGCATGGTCGCGATCGCGACCGCGAGGACGCCGAGCGAGACGAGGCAAGAGACGATCGAGGAGAGCCCGCAGCCCACGACTCCGAGCGCGGGCACGCCGAGCGCGCTCACGCCGAAGATCAAGACCCTGTCCATGAGAGCGTTCGCGAGGTTCGCGGCGATCACCGCGATCACGATCGGGCGAGTCGCGTGGTTCGCCTGGAGGTAGCTCCTCGCGGCGGCGAACAGGAGGAACGGCACCATTCCCGGCGAGCGCGCCCAGATGTAGTGGCGAGCCTCGCGTGCCGTCGCGCTCTCGACGCCGAAGGGCTCGAGGAGAGCGGGCACGACCCACGCGAGCAGCGTGAGCGGCACGCCCACGAGCACGGCGGTCCTCGCTCCCTGCCAGAGGACGCGGCGCGCGGCGGCGTGCTCTCCCGCTCCCACGGCCTGGGAGACCGGAGCGTCCATGCCGAGGACGATCCCGAAGCCGAAGACCGCGAGGCAGAAGTAGAGGCCCGTCCCGATCCCGAGGCCTCCGAGCTGCGCGGCTTCGGGGAGTCGGCCGACCATGGCCGTGTCCACGACCTGCATGAGCTGGTTCCCGGACTGCGCGAAGGCGAGCGGGACCGCGAGCCGCAGGAGCTGGCGTAGCTCCTCGAGCGCCTTCCCGCTCTTCGCGGGTCGGGCGAGCGGCGCCTCCAGCTCGATCTCACTCTCCAGCACGCGACCCTCGTGAGCGCCTCAGGTTAACCGCAAGATGCGAGCGGCGAGACCTGGACGTCGTCTCGCCGCGCGTCTTTCACGAATACGAGCCCGAGGCTGGGCACCGCGCGTCGTGAGGAACGCTGCCCCACGACGGGTCCGGCCCGATCCTCCCGTCCAGCGGGAGACGACGCCGGAAACCTCCCCCAGGCAGGCGCATGGGCGCGTGCAGGGACGCGATCCGGACGGCCGTCGCATTCCGGACGGAGCTTCGCTCCGTGGAGGCTCGGCTGGCTCGGGGAGCTTTCCCGGTTTCCCGGGAGCGCAGTATCCGGAGAGGCGAAGTCGCTGCGAGAAAGAGGCACGAGTGGTCGACGCGCTCCAACGACCGCAGCCGCCGGCGACGCAAGGCGAGCCCGCATGGGTCGCGCTCGCGCGCGGGAGCGACGAGCAGCGCGAAGCCGCGCTCCACGAGCTCCACGGGCGGCACAAGGACGAGGTCTTCTCGTTCCTCCTGAAGCTGCTCCAGGACCGCGCTCTCGCGGAGGACGTGCTCCAGGACAGCTTCCTCAA
>JACQDU010000278.1 GCA_016200955.1 bacterium | reverse complement strand
GTCATGCGGCCGCACATGCCGCCTTGATACCGCTCGCGGGAGACGGCCTCAAGAGAGAAGGTCGTCTCCCAGGAACAGGTCCTCGTAGAAGGAGACGAGCACCGGCGCGCAGCCCGCGAGAGAGAACAGGCCGAGGAGCCTCGTCGTGACGAGGAAGGCGTCCCTCCAGTCCTCGCGGGAAGCGACGCTCGCGCCGCGCCGGAGCGCCGAGAGCCGCGCCGCCTGGCGAGCGAGCGCGTGCTGGAGGGCGAGCTGCGCGAATCCCGCCACGAGCCCCGCTGGAGAAGCGAGCGGCTGGCTGCTCCCGATCGCCTGGACGAAGCACTCGCGGACGAAGTCGACGACCGGGCGCTCCCCGGCCCCGGCGTCCACGCGAGCGGCTCGCGCGGCCTCGAGGGCCGCTTCGCTCGCGGGAGCGGCGGAGCCCGAGCGCGACGCGAGCGAGGCCGCGAGCGTGCGCACGACGTCTCTCCCGAGGTCGTCTTGCGCTTCTCCCCGGACGCCGCGCGGGAGGCTCGTGGGGGACCGCGGAGCGTCGATCGCCTGCGAGATCGCCGAGAGGAGCCGCGCGAGGCTCGCGAGCGCGCGCTCCGGCCTCGCGTGGCCGATCGCTTCCGCCAGGAGGTCCAGGGGAGCGCTCGCGGCGAACTCCCGCGTGCGCTCGAGCGCGGCGACTCCGGGCGAGGGCTCGAGCGTCCGCATGGTCGCCACGGTCAGGTCGCGGATCGCGATGTGAGCTTCCTCGACCGAGGGCGCCGCCCGCATGAGCCGGAGCGCGCGCTGCTCGATCTCGAGCGCGAGCGCTTGCGGGACGAAGATGTCGCCGACCACGCGGACGAGGCGAGGGACGACGACCGGCCGCCACTCTCCCGCGACGATCGCCTGGACCCATCCGAGCTGCTCCGGGAGCGGCTGACCGTCCTCGCGCGAGCGGTCGAGCGTCGCGCACTCGGAGCGGACGCTCACGACGGTCGCGTCGTCTCGCTCCGTGACCTGCAAGGGAAACCGGCGGCAGACGAACGGCTTCGCGGCGATCCCGAGGTGCTTGTGGACCGAGCAGAGCTTGTCCGCTCCCAGGAAGACGCACTTCCCCGATTCGTCTCTCCCGAGGAAGAACGCCTCGCGTCCGTCCGGCCCCACGTGCGGCGAGGGGAGGAACCACGCCTCGCGCGGAGCCGCGACGGAAGGCGCCAGCTCGCTCGCGCGAGCGAGGATCGCCTCGCGCTCGGAGGCACTGATCGGCCCGGCGACGTAGCTCTCGCAGCAGAGGCCGCACCCGTGGCAGGTGAAGCGCGTCCCGGGCACGATCGCGAGCGGCCGCTCGGCCCTCGGCTCCGCGAGGGAGCGGCCCCACTCCTCGACCCTCCGCGCGCGCTCGCTCGCGACGAGGTGGCGCGCCTCGAGCCACGCGAGGATCCGCTCGTCGACCGGAGCTCCCGCGAGCGCCGCGCGCACGCGCTCGACCGTGGCCCGCGGGACCTCGTGGCGCGCGCGTCGATCGGGGTCGAGGAGGAGAGCCGCGCCGTTCTCCTCACGGAGCTCGAGGCCCGCCCGCAGGGCTCCGGTCATTCGAGGATTCTACGACTCCCGGCCTCGTGTTTTCTCGGAGGGTTACTTCTTTCTTCCCGGATCAGTAGACTGCAAGCACGTTGCCCCGGCGCCGCGCGCGTCGATCGGGCTTCACGGGAGAGACGACATGCGTGCGCGCGCCTTGCTCGTTCCGGTCCTCCTCGCGCTCGCGCTCGGCGTGCCGGCCTCGGGAGACGACCCGCAGAGCGGGGCCGACTTCGTCGTCTACCGGCGGGGCAAGACGCTCGGCTACGACAAGGACGCGGGAGAGACCGTGAGCGAGGTCCTCCTCGAAACGTGGTCCTGCGAGAAGGGCTCTCTCCTGAAGACGGAGCGCCTCGAGGTCTACTTCCACCTGAGCGAGGACAAGGAGATCGTCACGCCCCGCGCTCTCTGCGAGCGGTGCTTCTCGCGCTTCGACATCTCCAGGACCAAGGGGAAGTGCTTCTTCCAGGGAGTCAAGCCCGCTCCCAAGGTCGAGCCGAAGCCCGCGCCCGCGCCCGACCCGGACCCGGACAATCCCCCGAAGCCGAAGCCGCCCGAGCCGCCGAAGCCGGACACGAAGACTCCTCCTCCTCCGAAACCGAAGGACCCGAAGGCGGAAGCGCGCGACGCCGAGGCGCTCGAGGCGCTCAAGGCGAAGGTCAAGGAGGCGTCCGCGGCGATCACGAAGATCGACCCGCGGGAGAAGGGCTCCGCGACCCGTCGCAGCAAGATCGTGGACGACGTGGCGCTCCGCTACGCGATCTCCCAGTTCAAGAACGACGAGACGGCCATGACCGCCGTCGCGAAGGCGATCGACGAGGACCAGGACCTCAAGGTGAGGGAGCGCTACTACGTCCTCCGCTCCTTCGGCTACCAGCGGTTCTTCGAGAACGACGCGAGGTCGGCGTCGATCTTCTACGAGAGGTGCACGAAGCTGATCCCCTCGTGGGCGAGCGGCCACTACGGCTACGCGCAGGTCAAGAAGGCGCTCAAGGACCGCGAGGGCGAGATCGTCGAGCTCTCCCGCGCCCTCCGCGCGAGCCCTCGCCTGAAGTACTCGACGAGGCGACGCTCGAGAAGATCCGCTCGGGCGCCGACGACGCCCGGCAGAAGCTCGAGCTCGTCCCTCCCGACGAGAGCGCCGCGAGGAAGGCGATCCTGGACACGATCGGGAAGGTCCTCGACGAGAAGTTCCCCGAGCCCAAGGGAGCGCCTCTCCCCGACGAGCCGGGCGAAGCGGAGAAGTGACGGGCGGCGTCGTTCTCAGCGCGGGAGCGGCGCGGGCGCGGCGAGGAGCTCGGGCTCGCTCCCGTTCTTCATCGCCTCTACGGCGCGCGCGGGGCCGATGACGACGAGCTGCTCGCCCGACGCGAGGGGGACGCCCGGCTCGGGCAAGCGCGAGCCCGCTCCGGGCGACTGGAGCGCGAGGACGGAGACGCCGTAGCGCGTCCTCAGGTTGGTCCCGGCGAGGGTCTTGCCGACCAGCCAGCCGGGCGTCCGGATCTCGCACGTCACGACCCCGGCGGGGAAGTCGAGGCGGCTCTCGCGCGCCTGTCTCCCCCCGACCGTGAGCGTGCTCACGAGCTCGCTCCGCAAGACGGCATGGCGATAGGCCGTGACGATGTCGCCTTCTCTCAGGAACCCCAGGAAGCGGCTCCCCTCGCGCGCGACGACGGGGAGCGCGTCGATCCCGGCCCCGTGGAAGGCATCGATCGCCTTCGTGAGCGGCTCCGTGGGATCGAGGACCGGCACGTCGGTCGCAGCCATGTCGGCCGCGAGGATCCCGCCCCCGGCGAGCTCGCCCTCGGTCTTGCCCTCGCGCAGCCACTCTGCCGAGAGGACGCCCTTGAAGCGGCCTTCGTCGTCGACGACGGCGAGCACGTCCGTGCGCGCCGCGAGGAGCTTCGCGAGGACTTCCTTGAGCGTGGCGCGATGGGAGACGACGTGCTCCGGCGTCGGGCGCGCGGCCTCACCGATCGAGACGCCGTTGAGCGCCATCTCCTCGACGTTCCGGTGGACGCGCTTCCCCGCGCGCGCATCGAGGACCGTGTCGATCGACTCCCGGTAGAGCTTCCTCGCCACGACGCTCGAGATCGAGGTCGCGATGAGGAGAGGCAGCACGATCCGGTAGTTGTCGCTCATCTCGAAGAGCATGAGGACCATCGAGACCGGGGCGTGCGTCGCCCCGGCGACGAACGCGGCCATCCCCACGAGAGCGTAAGCTCCCTGCGGCGCCACCGGCACCACGAGCGCCGCGAGCCGGCCCACGAGCGAGCCCAGGACGGCTC
This sequence comes from bacterium, assembly GCA_016200955.1. Taxonomy (GTDB): domain Bacteria; phylum Planctomycetota; class J058; order J058; family JACQDU01; genus JACQDU01. The sequence continues at coordinate 348 of JACQDU010000278.1, read as the reverse complement.
CCACGAAGAGCGACGGTCCGAAGACGCCGCCCGACCCGCCCGAGCCGAGCGTCACGCACGTCGCGACGAGCTTCGCCGCCACGAGGAGCACGAGCGCCGTCTCGAGCGAGCGGTTCCCGATCAGCGCGTCCACGGTCTCGTAACCGTTCCCGAGCACGCGGGGCGTCAGCTCGATCGCCATGAGGCCGACCGCCAGGCCTCCGACCGCCGGCTTCGCCCACTCGGGCAAGGGAACGCGCTCGAAGGCCGCGCTCGCGAGCGCGATCCCCCGCGTGAGGGCGACGGCGACCGCTCCGCACGCGAGCCCCAGAGCCACGTAGACGAGGAGCTCGTAGGTGTGCTCGAGCG
>JACQDU010000277.1 GCA_016200955.1 bacterium | reverse complement strand
GTTCCGGCGGAGATCGCCGAGCAAGCGATCGCCGACGCCGAGTCGGTCCTCGCGCGCGTCTCCGAAGCCGTCGCCTGACGCGGGGCGAGCGCCCACCCGCTACGTCGTACCTCAGGCCCGGGGACGAACGCGTATCCTGAAGGCAGGTATCCAGACGACCTTGCCTCTCTTCCAGACCGGGATCGGGTTTCCGGCTCGCTTGTGCAAGAGGAGCGCTTGCTCGATGGCACGGTCGACCGCTCGGTCGATCTCGATGCCCTCGGCGAAGATCCGGACGATGCGGTCCTCCTCCTCCTCGAGATCTTCCGCTTGCGGCCTACGGGCTCCCGTGCGCTTTCGTGAGCGCGCTCCAGAGCCGCGCGTCCCTGATTTTCGGCCCACGATGCATGCCTCCCGTGGCGACGACCCGTCTTCTCGCCTCCGAATCGGAATTCCTCGTCAGCTCTTGGCGAGCCTCTCGTACTGGACGGTCTGCGAGCGGACCTTCCCCGCCCCCGCCGGAGCGACCCTCGTGCTCGAGCCGTCTCGCTCGATCTTCCTGGCCTTGGTGTCGTCCGCGAGCTGGAGCTCGAGGTAGTCCCAGACCTGCTTCGCGAGCTTCTCGCCCTTGAGCTTGAACAGGAGCTCGACCCGCTTGTCGAGGTTCCGGCCCATCCAGTCTGCGCTCGAGAGGAAGACCTCGGGCTGACCTTGCTCGGGGCCGCCGTTTCCGAACCAGAGGACGCGGGCGTGCTCGAGGTAACGATCGACCAGGCGCCGCGCCCGGAGCCGCGAGGCGACCTTCCCCGACCCGGGCCGCAGCGTGCAGACGCCGCGGATGATCAGGTCGATCTCGACTCCCTGGTCGGCGGCCGCGTAGAGCTGCTCGATCATCTTCCGGTCGGCGATCGCGTTCAGCTTCACGACGATCCGCCCGTGTCTCCCCGCGCGCGCGTGCTCGACCTCGCGCGCTACGAGAGAGCCGAGCTTGTCTCTCAGGAAGTCCGGGGCGTTCCAGAGACGCCGGGTCGTCTTCGCCGGAGGCTTCGGTCCTCCTTCGAGCCAGGCGAAGACCTGAGCGAGCTCGCTCGTGATCTCGTCGTCGGCCGTGAACAGCGAGAGGTCGCCGTAGATCTTCGCGGACTTCTCGTTGTAGTTCCCGGTCGCGAGGTGAGCGTAGCGGCGCACGCGCCCTCCCTCTTCGCGCTCGACGAGGAGGCCCTTCCCGTGCGTCTTGAGTCCCTTGACGCCCAGGCTCACCTTGGCGCCGGCGGCCTCGAGCTGCTTCGCACGCTGGACGTTCGCTTCCTCGTCGAATCGGGCCTTCGCCTCGACTAGAGCGCTCACTTTCTTTCCCGCCTTGGCCGCCTTCGCGAGGGCCGCGACGATCGGCGAGGTCGAGCTCGTGCGGTAGAGCGTCATGTGGATCGCCCGCACGGCCGGGTCGTCCGCGGCCTGCTCGGCGAGGCGCACCACCGGGTCGTAAGAGTGATACGGGTGGAAGAGGAGGAGGTCTTCCTTCCCGATCGCCTCGAACAGGTCCTTCGAGGAAGCGATCGTCGGGTGCTGGAGGGCGGGCTGCGGCGGATCCTTGAGCGCGGGCAGGTCCACGCCCGAGACGGGGAAGAGGTCGGCCGCGTTCGGGAAGGGGCCCCACGCGTAGACGTCCTCGAGCCCGAGGCCCGAGCGGCGCGCGATCTCGTTCACGACCGTGCAGGAAGCGCGAGCCTCGTGCTGGAGGCGGATCGGGCGCTCGAGCTCCTCGTTGTGGTTGTGGTCGGCGATCGACTGGACGAGCTCCGCCTCTCCCTCCTCGTTGAGCAGGAAGTTCGTGTCGCGCGTGAGGCGGAGGAGCCAGGCGTCCTCGCCCGAGCACCCGGGGAGGAGCTTCGGGAGGTTCTCGCGCACCGCGTCCTCGAGCCGCGCGAACGAGAACGCTCCCGGGAGGGCCGGGAGCTTCACGAGCCGCGACGCGCTCGCGGGGAAGAGGACCAGGTGAGAGAGCCTCGCTCCCGTCGCGACTCCCAGGAAGATCTGGCCGTTCTTGAGGAGAGGGAGCGGCCCGCGCGCGTCGAGCGGCTTCACCGCGAGCGTCGCTCGCATGGACTCGAACGCCGCGTTCGCGGCCGCCCGCTGCTCCTGGGTCCACTCGGGCGGGGAGAGCACCCGCACTCCCGCGCGAGCGAGGAGGGGCACGAGAGCGTTCCAGGCGGTCGCCGCGCCGTCCTCGACCTCGCGGATCCTCGACTGAGCACGCGCGAGCACCTCGTGCGGGCGGTAGCCGTCGGCCTCGACGTCGTCCTCGCCCGCATCGAGCGCGCCCTTCAGGCGAGGCACGCGCACCTCGAAGAACTCGTCCAGGTTCTTCGAGAGGATCGCGAGGAACTTCACGCGCTCGAGGAGAGGGACGGAGTCGTCCTGCGCCTCCTCGAGGACGCGCGCGTTGAACTCGACCCACGAGAGCTCGCGGTTCAGGTAGCGCTCGGCGGCCGCGAGGTTCTTCACGCTCACGCGAGCGCTGGCGAAGGGATCGGGCGGCTTCCGGTCCTTCTCCTTCTCGCGCTCCCTCTCCCTCTCGCGCTCCTTCTCCCGTTCCTTCTCGCGACGCTTCTCGTCCTTCTTCTCCCCCATGCTCCGCTCCGGGCCGCTCGCGGCCGCGTCCAGAGGCTACACGTGAGACGGGCCGCGGACCACCCGTCAGCTCGCGCGAGCGCTTCTCTCGAGGAAGCTGCGCGTGGTCGGGAACATGGGCTCGAGCGCGAGAGCTTCCGCGAGAGTGACCCAGCGCGCGCGAGCGACTTCCTCTTCTTGCAGGAAGAAGGCGTACGCGTCCGCGCCCGGCGCGAGCCTCGCGGAAAGCCAGGCCAGCTCGAACCCCGCGCTCCCGCCGCCCGGGGCGTCGGTGCCTGTCCTTCCGAGCTCGACTCCCGCGATCACGCGGAGGCCCGTCTCCTCCAAGACCTCGCGCTCCGCGGCGCGGGCGAGCGATTCCCCCGGGAGGAGACGGCCGGTCACGGGAGTCCAGTATCCCGCCGCGAACCGACCGCCCGCTCTCTCGACGAAAAGAAAGCGCCCCTCGTGCTCGACGAGGGCGCAGACCGCAAGGGGAAGGCTCAAGGGCGCTGCCCGAATTCGATGGGAGGCATAAAGCTCAACTTAACATAGCCTTAGGCGCCACGACAGCGAGATGCGCTGCCGCCGAGGGCGCCAGCGAGAGAGCAGTCGGGCACTTTGGCCCTTGTCGGCTCGGATCGCCCTCCGCTTGTCCTCTCTTGGGCAATTGTCGCCCAAGAAAGGCGGTCATGGAAACGTAAGCGGACGGGCAACGTAAGACGGATTTCGCACAGAGGTGACGCCGGAGTAGACGCCGCATGACGGAGGGAGCAGCTATTGTAGAGGTTGAGGCGTCTCTCGCGACCTGGCGAGCCGTTTGCTCCGAAGAAAGGCGTGAACAGGGGTCGCGAGGCTCCGCGGGAACAAGGCCGCAACGGGAGGGGACCATGGCTGAGCGAAT
>JACQDU010000276.1 GCA_016200955.1 bacterium | reverse complement strand
TTTTACTGAAACCAGCGCCATTCCTAATTCTCAGTTGTCATTTCCTGTTGTTATTCCGTGTTTCCTTGTCCATCTCGAGCTGGCCGCGCCGCCGACTTTCCGGCCAGCAACTGTCTAACCGCGAAGACACGAAGACACGAAGGAGCTTCGCTCGCCTTCCTCGTGCCTTCGTGTCTTCGTGGTTCATGCCGTTATTCTTCCGAGGCGAACCTACGCCGTCGCGGTCTCGCTCGAGACGACGTCCTCGCGCCTCACGCTCGCGAGCGTGAGCGCCGTGAGGACGAGGAGAGCGACGCCGACCGAGCCTCCCAGGGACATGCCGTGGAGCTTCCCGAACGCGGCCTTCTCCTCCGCCGTCGGCGCGCCGGGAGCATCGAGCGCGAGCCTCTTCGCGGCGATATCGGGAGAGAGCGAGAACAGGAGCCACGCGTTCAGCCCGAGCGCGAGCGCGAGGGCCCCGGCCCTCATGAGGCGCATGGCGCCGCCGGGCCGCGTGAGGAACGCGGTGCCGAGGCCGATGACGCCGAGGATGATCCCGAGCACCTGGCTTCCTTCGAAGACGCGAGCGAGCGAGTCGCCGACCGCGGGGTACGGAAGCTCGAAGCACGCTCCGGGGACGAAGCGCGACTTGCTCTCGCCCTCGTCCTTCTTCTCCGAGAGCGCGGGCGTGCAGGCGTCGAGCCGCCAGAGGAGCCGCCTCTCGGGCGGCACGTCTTCTCCGGTGCGGCGGACGCGAGTCCAGGAAGACGTTCCCGTGAGGGACGGCGTGACGATCTTCCGGAGCTTCCCGAGGACGTTCTCGTCGGGCGGCACGCACTCTCGGAGGCCCAGGTGCTCGAGCGAGCAGAGGCCGTTCCTCGCCTTGGCGCACGCCTGGTGCTGGAGAGCGCCGCAGCCCACGCAGACGACGAGCGTCTCGGTCTCGGTCGTCGTCTTGAGGCACGCGGGGCAGACCGGCTTCCTCGCTCCGCCGAAGAGGCGGCCCGCGACCTGGAAGGAGAAAGCGAGCGAGCCCAGCCAGACGGCGAGGGCGACCACGTGGATCGCGACGATGCTCCGGCGCATGCGAGCCTCCGCGCTCAGGGTCTCACGCGGCCGGCGCGGGTTCCACTCCCGCGGTCCTCGCGAGGGTCAGGACGGCGCGGCGCGGGCTCCTCGTGTAGTCTCCAGCGAAAGAGCCCTTGGACGCACGCGAGAGAAACCAGCAGGTCGCGAGCCTGGTCTTCCGTGCCGGGCTCCTCGATGAGAGGAGCCTCCGCGAGGCGCTCGAGCGCGCCGGCACGGGAGACATCCGGGCGCTCCTCGTATCGAGCGGCCGCGTCCGCTGCGACGACCTCGCGCGCGTCCTCGGGCCGCTCTCGCCCGAGCGTCGCTTCGAGAACGCGAACGTGCCGGCGGCGGCGCTCGCCGAGGCCCTCACCGTCCTCCCCGACGCTCCGCCTCCCGGCGCGCGAGCGCCCGACTCCGGGATCGGCGCGCCGCACGACACGCACACGGACTCGCGAGGGTCGTCTCCCGGGTCCTCGAGCCTGGCCGGCGCGCTGGCGGCGAAGCCCGGCGAGGCCCCTCCCGCGGGGACGAGGCTCGGGCCTTATCTCCTCTTGAAGCTGCTCGCGCGAGGCGGCATGGGAGCCGTCTTCGTCGCGGAGCACGAGAAGCTCGGGCGCATCGTCGCGCTCAAGGTCCTCCTCGCGGGCGAGGCGGCGAGCGAGGAGCAGATCGCGCGCTTCCAGAGAGAGGCGCGGACGACCTCCCGCCTTTCTCACCCGAACGTCGTCCCGATCTACGAGGTCGGCGCCGACGGCGGAGCGCACTTCCTCACGATGGAGCTCGTGAACGGCCCTAGTCTCCGCGCCGTGATCAAGGAGAAGGGCTCGCTCGAGCCGAGGCGAGCCCTCTCCCTCATGGAGCAGGTCGCGCGCGGCGTCGCGGCGGCGCACGCGGAAGGGATCGTCCACCGCGACCTGAAGCCGCAGAACGTCCTCGTCGCGCCCGGAGACGTCGCGAAGGTCATGGACTTCGGCCTCGCGAAGGACGCGGGAGCGGAGGAGCAGGGCCTCACGGTGTCCGGCGCCGTGCTCGGCACGCCGAGCTACATGGCGCCCGAGCAGGCCGCGGGAGAGAAGGTCGGGCCCCTCGCCGACGTCTACGGCCTCGGAGCCACGCTCTACGAGTGCCTCACGGGGAAGCCGCCCTTCGAGGGGCCGACGCTGGCGAGCATCATCACGCAGGTCCTGACGAGGGAGCCCGTCCCGCCGCGCGCGCTCCGGCCGTCGCTCAACAAGGACGTCGAGACGATCTGCCTGCGCGCCCTCGAGAAGGAGCCCAGGAAGCGCTACGAGAGCGCTCGGGCCATGGCCGAGGACGCCGCGCGTTGGCTAGCGGGCGAGGCGATCCTCGCTCGCCCGGCGACCTGGCGCGAGCGTCTCGCTCGATGGACGCGGCGGAACCTCGCGCCGGTCCTCGCCGCGGCGGCGGGGCTCCTCGTCGCGATCGCGACCGTGCTCTGGGTGCTCGTCTCGAGCGAGCTCGAGAGGAAGCGCGAGCGCGAGGCCGTCCTCTCCCGCGCGGCGGCGTTCGACGAGACGCTCGAGCGAGCGCGCGCGGGCATCGAGAAGCTCGTGGCCTCGGTGACGGCGGATCCCGCGCCCGTCGGGTCCTCGTGCGACGCGGCGGGCGGCGAGAGCGCTCAGCTCGAGCGTGCCTGGGAGGCCCTCGACAAGGACGCACGAGCGCTCACGCGGGCCACGAGCGAGAAGGCGCCGCGCCCCTTCATCGACGCCGACGAAGCAAGCGCCCGCATCTTCCTCGCTCACGGGGGCCGCCTCGAGGCCGCGGGGAAGGAAAGAGCCGCGCTCTCGGCGTACGCGCGGGCGTACGCTTGGGCGCCTCTCAGCCGGCCGGGCCGCGCCGGCATGTGCGAGATCGCCGCGCGCCGTTCGGACGAGGCGGCGTCGGACGTGCTCGACCATCTGCTCAGGACGGAGCTCGACCCGAGGACCGAGCGGAGAGCGCGCCTCGCGCGCGCGCGGCGCCGGCTCGAGCGCATGGATCTCGCGAACGCTTGCGCCGACCTCGTGGTGGCCGAGCGCGACGCCAAGGCGAGTGGGGACCCCGAGGTGGCCGGCGCCGTGCGGTCGCTCCTGCGCTTCGTCCGGCCGCTCCTCGAGGAGAGGGACCTCGACGCTCCCGGGCCGATCTCCGCGCGGATCGTGCCGGGCAAGCCAAGCTGGCTCGAGGTCGTCTCGCTGGACGGCTCGGTCCGGGTCTTCCGCTACGACGCGATGGCGAGGAGCTTCGCCCTCGAGCGGACCGTTCCTCCCCCGAAGCTCGAGCCGGGCGAGCGGATCTGGAGTCGCGAGGCCTCGATCAAGGCCGCCGTGGTCGTCGGAGGCACTCCCGAGAAACCGCTCATCGCCGCCTTCACGAACACTCACTTCCTCTCCGTCTCCGACGAGAACGGCAACGTGATCGGCGAGCGCTTCAAGAGGCTCGCTCACGTGATCGCGGGTCTCCAGTTCGCCGACCTCGGCGGAGACCCGGGCGGCGCCACGGTCGTCTGCAACATGACCTGGAACAACATGGACAGCCTGCTCGTGAGGGTCGATGCGGCCCACCGGCGCGCGACGCCCGAGGGGCTCGACACGAAGCGAGAGGGGGATCAGGGCGTCCTCCTACGAGTCGCGGCGGCCCCGCTCGGGCGGACCTCGCAAAGGGAGCGACTCGTCCTCGGCTACACCGGCCGCCCCTGCCGCTTGCCCGGGGACGCCGAGGCTCCGCTCGTCCGGTTCGTGCGCGACGAGGGAGGGCACGGCCACGCCTGCACCGGAAGCGGGACCTTCGAGGGACCGCTCTGGAGCCTCACCACGGCCAACCTCTTCTCCAGGGGGCATCTCCTCGTCGTTGCCGGCGCGCTCGATGACCGCGACGAAGCGAAGGGAAAGCCGCGCGTTCCAGGCGCCAACGTCTACGCGGTCGAGGGAGACGAGCGGGAGGACCGGCTCGGGAAGCCGTGTCTCTTCCACATCCCCATGACGGACGGCAAGCCGCGCCAGGACTTCGGGTACGGCACGGACGGCGTCTTCACGCCCGAGATCTTCTTCGCTCGAGCCGGAGGCGAGACCTGGGCTTACTCCCGCTGGTTCCACCACGACGAGCCCTACGGCCTCTTCCGGGCGTTCGTGTTGCGGGAGAACGGCTCGGTCGAGCCGGTCACCGACCTTCCGATCCTCGACGCGGCATCGTCGTGGCCGATCCTCGCGGCCGGAGACCTCGCGGGAGACGGAAGCGACGCGATCGTCGTGGCGGCGCCGGGCGGAGTCCGGGTGCTCGGCCTCCACGGAGGCGAGAGGAAGGCTCCCGCGGCGCCCCTCCCGCCGATCAGCCCCGAGAGCGCGCGCGACGTCGTCGTCGATCTCCTCACGCGGCTCGAATTCACCGAGCAGGCGCTGGAGTACGTGCGGAGACGCGAGAAGGGGACGGGCGCCACGGGCCGCTCGGAGGACGTCGCCCTCTCGCTCCTGCGGACCGAGGAGGCGCGCTCGAGCAAGCCCTCTCCCGGGGACAGGTTCGCGGTCGTCACGAGGGAGTTCCTCTCGGCGCCGGACCGGAGCCGCGCGGGGAGGGCCCGCGCGGGCGCCCTCCTCGCGTGGCACTTCTCGCGGTCCGACGCTCCGAGCGTCCTCCAGGAAGCCGCCGCGGAGCTCTCGCGGATCGAGGTGCAGGAGCTTCCTCCGGGGGACGCCGCGGAGGTCCAGCACGTCGCGCGGCTCCTCATGGTTCGCGGCGTCATTCCCGGCGCGGCCCGTTTCGAGCTTCCCTTCACCCGGGAGGTCTGGTCCTCGATTGCCTGTTCGGCTGGTCGGGGTCGCCACACTACGAGCTCGGAGCGCGCTTCGGCTCTCTCGAGACCAACGAGCAGAAGTGGGGTCGGTACGACGACGGCGTGCGCGCGCTCCTCCTCGAAGCTCCCCAGTGTTTCAAAGCGAGGCTCCGCGCCGTCATCGAGCACGACACGAGGACGCACTGGTCCCGCTGGGCGCTCCACGACCGCGACGCACCCGAGGGCGCGCCTCCCGTTGCGGTCCGCGAGAGCTACTCGCAGCAAGCGCTCGCCCTCGGGCCCTACCTCGCGGGGCTCAGGCTGGAGACGAACGGCAATGGAGACTACGCGGGCACGAACTTCCCGCCCGACGCGACGCTCGTGCTCGAGCGCATCGTGCTCGCCGAGTCACCGCTCGCGTTCCCGGCGCCTCCGACGGCGCCCCTGCCGGCGCGCGGGAACGAAGCCCTCCTCGCCGGAGCAGCCGCCGTGCGTCTCGGCGCTCGCCTCACCGCCGGCGATGCTTCCCTCGAGAAAGTCGTGCAGGCTTACGACGCCGCGCTCGCGCGGGCCGAGGGTGAGTCGATCCCTCGCCTCCTCGTCCAGAGGGCGGACGCACGCGCTCGCGCAGGGGACGTCCCGGGCGCGCGAGCCGACCTCGCTCGCGCGCTCGATGGAGCACCGCTGGCCTTCTTCTGGGCGCTCGAGGACGACGGCCGCTTCCTGGACGACGGGACCGCGAGGGTCCTGCGCGAGCTCCTCCGGGACGAGCTTGCGACGACGGCCGCGCGTCTCGCCAAGGAGCCGGACTCCATCGCTCTCCTCGAGCGCAGGGCCGTGATCGAGAGGCTGCGGGGAGACTCCGCGGAAGCCTTCCGCACGCTCCGGCACGCCGACGAGCTCGCGGAGCGCTCCGGCGCCGGACCGGACCTCGCGCGGGCTTATCTCCACGTGAGCCTGACGCAGGGCACGCCCGAGGAGAGGGACGCCCTCGCGAAGTTCTGGAAGGAGCGATGGACCACGCCCGAGTTCGTCTACTTCCTGCGGACGTACTGGCAGCCCGAAGGGCCCCTGACCGAGGCCGAGCTCGCCAGCCGCGTCCAGGGGACCTCCGATGCCTGGGCGCGCGAGACCTGGCTCTCTCGCTGGATCGAGCTCTTTCCCTCGAGCGCCGAGCCGTTCCGGGCGCGAGCGACCTGGGTCCAGAGCGGAAAGCATCCGGACGCTCAGATGCAATGGCGCATCGCCGAGGACCTGAAGCGAGCGGTCGAGCTCGACCCCAAGGACGCGAGCTCGCGCGCCCTGCTCGGGATCTACGAGGCGATCCGAGGCGAGCCCGCCGCGGCGACGGAGCACCTCAAGGCTGCCAGGCTCCTCGGCGTCTCGCCCGAGAGCGTGCTCCGGTTCTCGGCGAACGTGGAGAAGGACAACCCGAAGGCGTTCGCGGTGATCCAGGCCGCGCTCAGGTGAGCGGTCTTCTCACCCGAACAGCTCGGGGAAGATCTCCTTCGCCTTCTGCCGGAGGAAGTCGTCCGCGCGCTTGGCGTCCTGGAAGGTGAGCGCGGTGTCCGCGATCCGGGACGCCTCGCGCGCCGAGATCGAGCGGACGAGGTGCTTGATCCGCGGCACCGACGAAGGCGCCATCGAGAGGTCGCGCATGCCGAGCCCCACGAGAGGGAGCGTGAACGAAGGCTCGCCGGAGATCTCGCCGCAGATCGAGACGGGTATGCGCTTGCGGCGGCCGGCCTCGATGATCCGGAGGAGGAGCCGGAAGATCGCCGGGTGCGTGGGCTGGTAGAGATAGGCGACCTTCGCGTTCACGCGGTCCACGGCGAGCGCGTACTGGACGAGGTCGTTCGTGCCGATCGAGAAGAACGAGCACTCCTGAGCGAGGAGGTCCGCGCAGAGGGCCGCGGACGGCACCTCGATCATGATCCCGACCTCGATGTCTTCGTTGAACGGGAGGTTCTCGTCGCGGAGCTCTCCCATGACTTCCTGGATGACGTTCTTCGCCTCGCGCAGCTCCTCGAGCGCCGAGATCATGGGGAGCATGATCTTCACGTTGCCGAGCTTCGAGACGCGCAGGATCGCCCGGAGCTGCCGGCGGAAGATGTCCGGCTTCTCGTAGAGGCAGTAGCGGATCGAGCGGCACCCGAGGAACGGGTTCTTCTCGTAGCCGAGGTCGTCGGGCGAGAACTTGTCCGCGCCGAGGTCGAGCGTGCGGATCACGAGAGGCCGGCCCTGGAGGCGCTCGATCGCCTCCTTGTAGGCGGCGATGTGCTGCTCCTCGGTCGGGTCGGTGTTCGTGTCGTCGTAGAGGAACTCGGTCCGGTAGAGGCCGATCCCGAGCGCGCCCTCCTTGATCGCCTCCTCGATCTCGGACGGGAACTCGATGTTCGCGTAGAGGCGCACGGCGTGCCCGTCGAGCGTCTCCGCGGGGAGCGTGCGCTCGTCGTCGAGGACCTTCCTCAGGCCCTCGAAGGTCTTCTCGCGGTCGCGGGCCTTCGCGAGCGTCTCGTTGTCGGGGTCGATGACGACCTTGCCGGCGCCGCCGTCGAGGATGAGCGTCTCGCCGCCCTGGACGTCGGCCGTGATGTTCCCGAGGCCGACCACCGCGGGGATCCCGCGGTTCACGGCGATGATCGCCGTGTGAGAGGTCTTGCCTCCGAAGTCGGTCGCGATCCCGAGGATCTTGTCCTTGGGGAGCTTCGAGGTCTCGGACGGCGTCAGGTCCCGCGCGACGAGGATCACGGGCTCCGTGATGCCGTCGAACTCGCTCCTCGTCTCGCCGACGAGGTGCTTCATGAGCTTGTCCTCCGCGGCGTCGAGGTCCTGCGTGCGCGTGCGGAGGCTCTCGTTCTTGTGCTGGGAGAAGATCTTCTTCTGCTTCGAGTAGAAGCGCTGGACGGCGTGCTCGGCCGACCAGTACTTGGTCTCGACCTTGTCGCGGACGAACTCGAGGAAGTTGATGTCCTCGAACATCATGACCTGGAAGTGGAAGATCTCCGCGAGAGACGCGGCGATCTTGAGCGTCGCGACTTCCTGGCGCGTCTTCTCGGCCTCTTCCTGGGCCTCGCCGATCGCGAGCTCCACGGCCTTCCGGAAGCGGTCGAGCTCCTTCTGCGCCGCCTCGGTCGTCCGCGTCTTGAGGAAGCGCTGCTGCGCGCCGATCCGTCCCTTGACGAGGACGAACGCGCTTCCGATCACGACACCGGCGTTGACGGCGACGCCCTTCTTGAGCTTCACGGCGTGAGTCTACGATGTGCGGCGGGCGCGACAACAGCGTCGCGATTCACTTCGCCTGGGAGAGGACCTCGAGGAAGCGCTCCCGCGACATGGAGCCTTCGGCCGTGCCCGTGATGACCTTCTCCGTCCTGGGATCGATGACGTAGTAGGCGGGGATGGTCGTCGTCCCGAGCTTCTTCGCCTGGACGCTCGCGTTGGCGTCCTCGTCGGGAGTGTGGCCGTCTATGAAGAGCGCGGCCTTCTCGAAGCGCTCCATGGCCTGCTTCACGGTCGGGTGCGCGAGCACGTCGCGCTCCATCTGCCGGCAGTTGATTCAGACGTGGCCCGTGAACTCGAGGAGGAGGAGCTTCCCCGACTTCTTCGCCGCCTCGAGCGCCTTCTCGTAGCTCGGGAACTCGGGGAGGCCCTTGGGCTTCTTGTCCGGCTTCGATGCTTCCGTGCCCGGGTAAGGATCGGGGGGCAGGAAGCCCGAGACCATGCCGGGCCAGGTCTCGACCGAGTTGAGCCCGCTCGCGAGCACGCACGTGAGGGCGATGAACGGGAGCGAGGCCACGAGAGGCTTCACGCGGATCTTGCTCGCCCCTTCTTCCAGCGGCTCGTCGTGCGCGAAGCGGACGATCCCGGCGACGTAGGCCCACATGAACGCCGCGCACAGGACCCAGAGCACGAGGAAGACGGGCATCGTGAGGATCCCCCAGCGCCAGTAAATGTCCGCGTTCGAGAGGAACTTGAGCGCCGCTCCCAGCTCGAGCGTCCCGAGCACGACCTTGAGCGAGTGGAACCAGCCGCCTCCCTTGGGCAGCGACTTCGCCGCTCCCGGCACGAGCGCGAGCACGAAGAACGGTAGCGCCGTCGTCGCGCCGAAGATCGCGGTCGCGGCGATCACGCTGCCGCCGCTCCCGCCGACCGTGGCGATGAGGCCGAGGATGATCGGCGCGCCGCACGTGTAGCTCGTGACGACGAAGAACAGCCCCATGAGGAACAGCGCGATCGTCGGCACGCCCGTCTCGCCCGCAGGCGTCTTCTGCGCCTTGCTCACGCTCGTCTCGACGAACCGCTTCACGAAGGCCGGGAGGTCGAGGTCGTAGTAGCCGTAGAACGAGAGCGCGAAGTAGACGAACGCCGCGCCGAAGATGAGGTTGATCGGGCCGTTCGTGGCGAGGCTGTTGACTCGTTGCTGGCCCTCCGCGCCGAGAGCGGCCTGCACGACCCCTCCCACGAGAGTGAACGAGATGATGATCCCGGCCGCGTAGGCGGCCGCGCGCCACGCCGTCTTCCCGCGCGAGAGCTTCTTGCCCTTGGAGAAGATCGAGACCGTGATCGGGATCATGGGGAAGGTGCACGGCATGAGGAGGTTCAGGAGCCCGGCGATGACCGAGCCCAGGACCAGGCCGTACTTCCCTATGAGAGAGTCGCCACCCGAAGCCGACGTCGCCGTGCTCGCCGTGCTCGTCATGGGCGCGCTCGTCGTCGGGGGAGTGACGGGCGGATCGCTCGAGGTCCTCGCGACGATCGTGAGCGTCACGCTTCCCTTGTCGGAACCTTCCTGGCACTGCTTGTCGTCGCAGACCTGCCAGACCGACTCGACCGGGATCTTGATCTCGCCCGGAGCGGCGTCGGGGGAGATGCGCACGGTCTGCTCGAAGCGGACGGTCCCCTCGTAGACCTTGCACTTCTCGCCGAAGAAGACGGCCTCTCGCGTCGGCGGAGGAGCGCGGAGCGGGCCCTCGAGCGAGATCCCGGCGGGCGGCAACGTCTTCATACGGACGGGGAGCCCGGCCTCCTCGCCCGGAGGATACGTGTGGTAGCCGGGAGCCACGAACATGTCCATCGAGATCACGGCGGCGTCGCCTTGCCGGACGCTCGCGGGAGCGATCTTCCAGCCGACGTGCGCCGGCTCGGGCTTCGGGAGCTCGATCGGCGGCCCGATCCCCGGGAGCGCGTCCACCTCGAGCGC
>JACQDU010000259.1 GCA_016200955.1 bacterium | reverse complement strand
GGGGCAGCGCTCGGGATCCAGCGGATGCCGCGCGACATCTTCCCGGACCTCGGCATTCCCGTGATCTACGTCGTGCAGACGTGGCCCGGGTTCACGCCCGCTCAGATGGAGGGGCTGCTCGTCTCGAAGTACGAGTACCACTTCCTCTACATCGCGGGCATCGAGCACATCGAGTCGCAGTCGATCCAGGGCGTCTCGATCATGAAGCTCTACTTCCACCCGGGGACCGACACGTCCTACGCCATGGCCCAGGTCACGGCCATGGCGTATCGCTCGACGGCGTTCATGCCGCCGGGCACGCTGCCTCCCTTCATCATGCGCCTCGACGCGGGGAGCTACCCGGTCGCGCAGCTCGTCTTCCAGAGCGAGACGAGAAGCGACACCGAGATCCAGGACCTCGCGCTCTTCCGCGTGCGGCCGATCCTCGCGACGCTGCCCGGAGTGTCCGCGCCGCCGCCCTTCGGGGGCAAGGTGCGCATGGTCGTCGTCGAGCTCGATCCGCAGAAGCTCCGCTCGTATGCCATGTCGCCCGAGGAGGTCGCCGTCGCGCTCGCCGACACGAACGTGATCCTCCCCGAGGGCGCCGTGCGAATCGGGAACTCGCAGCTCATCACGAAGACGAACGCCATCGTCTCGAAGCCGACCGATCTGAACGACGCGCCTCTCCGGGCGGGTAGCGGCCCGACCGTGTTCCTGCGAGACGTCGGCAAGGCGTCGGACTCGGGCGACGTCGTGACGAACATCGCTCACGTGAACGGGCGGCGCGCGGTCTACCTGCCGATCACGAAACGCGCGGGCGCCTCGACGCTCGGAGTCATCGAGGCCGTCCGCGCCAAGCTCCCCGACATGAAGGCCGCGGTCCCGAGCGACATCGACGTCCGCATCGAGTTCGACCAGTCGACGTACGTCAGGAACTCTATCAAGGGGCTCATCTTCGAGGGGATCCTCGGAGGTCGACGAGGCGACGGTCGCGATCGAGAACATCCACGTCCACCTCGCGCGAGGAGCGGCACCCGCCAGGGCAGTCGTCGATGCCATGAGAGAAGTGATCGTCCCCCGTCTCGTCGCGATGCTCTGCGTGTGCGCCGTGTTCATCCCGTCCTTCTTCATGAAAGGCGTGGGCGGCGCTCTGTTCGGGCCGCTCGCGCTCGCCGTCGGGTTCGCGATGATCTCGTCGTACTTCGTGACGAACTCGGTCCTGCCCGTCGCCTCGGTCTGGCTCCTGCGCGCGACGAAGGCCCACGCAGACGAGGAGCGCGGGCTCTTCGTGGCGTTCCGGCACGCCTACGGCCGCCTCGTCGGCATCCTGATCGCGGCGCGCTACCCGCTCGTCGTGCTTTACCTCGCTCTGTGCGGAGCCGCGCTGTGGGCGGGCCGCACGCTCCCCCAGGAGATCTTCCCCACCGCGAACCCGGACCAGCTCCAGCTCCGGATGCGCGGCCCGGACGGGACGCGGCTCGAGAGCACCGAGAAGCTCGCGCTCGCGGTTCTCGATGCGATCCAGGAGGAGGCCGGCCCGGACGCCGTCGCGATCACGCTCGCGAACATCGGCAACACGCCGCCGAGCTATCCCGTGAACGCGATCTTCGTCTGGAACAGCGGGCCCCAGGAGGCCGTGCTCCTCGTGAGCCTGAAGCCGAGCAAGCAACGCTCGCTCGCGGCCTTCGAGGACTCGCTGAGAGCCAAGCTCGCCGCGCGCTTCCCGGACGTCTCGTTCTCGTTCGAGGCGGGCGACGTGATCTCCCAGGTCCTGAACACCGGCTCGCCCAACCCGATCAACGTCGTCGTGAGCGGGAACAACCTCGCGAGCACGAGGAGCTACGCCGAGAAGATCAAGGCGCACCTCGCGGGCGTGCCCGAGGTCCGCGACCTCGCGATCCCGTTGCCGCTCGACTATCCCGCGCTCGCGATCGACATCGACCGCGAGCGGGCCGGTCAGCTCGGCGTGACGCCGAAGCGCATCGCGCGCTCTCTCGTCGAGGCGACGTGGTCGAGCCAGCTCACGCAGCAGATCTTCTGGGTCGACGCGAACGGGCTCGGCTACTACGTGGCGGTCCGGCTCCCGGAGGCCGACCTGAGCTCGATCGAAGCCGTCAAGAACCTGCCCGTGATGCCGGACCGCGAGCTGCGGCCGCTCCTCCGCGACGTGGCGCGCGTCTCCCGGGGAGTCGTCCCGGGCGAGTTCGACCACTGGAACAGCATCCGCACCGTCAGCGTCACCGCGAACAGCGGCACGAGCGACCTGGCCCGTCTCGGAAAGGCGGTCGACCGTGCGATCGCCAACGCGGGCGATCCGCCTAGCAAGGACACGAAGGTCTCGGTGCGCGGCCAGGTCGACCAGATGCGGCAAGCACTCGACGGGTTACGCCAGGGCCTCCTCCTCGCGATCGTCGTCGTGATCCTCCTCCTGGCGGCGAACTTCCAGTCGATCCGGGACGCGCTGGCGATCCTCCTCGTCGTGCCGGCGGTCGTCGCGGGCGTCGTGCTCGTGCTCATCGCGACGCGCACGTCGCTCAGCATCCAGTCGTTCATGGGAGCGATCATGTCGATCGGCGTCTCGGTCGCGAACGCCGTCCTCGTCGTCAAGTTCACCCAGGACAAACGACGCGAGGGCGCCGGTCCGCTCGAGGCAGCCCGCCTCGCGGCGACGGGCCGGCTGCGCCCGATCCTCATGACGAGCGCCGCCATGATCGCGGGCATGGTTCCCATGGCGCTCGCGTTCGGAGAGGGCGGGGAGCAGAACGCGCCGCTCGGTCGCGCGGTCCTGGGCGGCCTCGTCGCCTCGACCGCAGCCACGCTCCTCGTCCTCCCCGCGATCCTCGCGATCGTGCACGGCCGCCGTCCTTACCGGAGCGCGTCGCTCGATCCCGATGACCCGGCGAGCTCGCACTGGGACGGCGCGAAGCCAGCGTCCCCTGGCGCGCGAGATGCGTCCGAGAAACGTGAGAGTGAGTCGTGAGCTCGAGAATGCCGACGGCGTTGGCTCTCCTGGCGACGGCGATCGCGTCGACCGGCTGCCCTTCCGAGGGCGGTCCGGGAGGCGAGGCCGCAGCGCAGCGGAGCCCACCCCCTCCGGTCGAGACGGCGGTCGTCAAGCCGGCGAAGCACGACGTGGCGCGGGAGGTGGTGCTCCCCGTCGAGCTCTGGGCCTGGCAGCAGGTCTCGGTCGTCGCGAAGGTCACCGGATACGTCGAGACCGTCCCGGTCGACCGCGGTTCGGTCGTCAAGGCCGGCGACCTTCTCGCGACGGTCTCCGTGCCCGAGCTCGAGGACGAGAAGCGGAAGCGCGCCGCGGACGTGCGTGTCGCGGAAGCCGACGTCGCGAGCGCGACCGCCGAGCACGAGCTCCAGGTCCTCACGATCCAGCGCATGGACAAGCTCGTTGCCGACAACGCCGTCAGCGTCCAGGAATACGACGTCGCGAAGGCTCGCGAGGTGGTCTCGAAGTCGGCGATCGCTCACGCGGAGGCGCGAGCGGCCGCCGCCCGCGAGAGCCTGAGGAGCACCGAGACCTGGATCGCCTACGCGACGATCGCAGCTCCGTTCGCGGGCGTCCTGACCGATCGCTGGGTGCACCCGGGTGCGCTCGTGTCGTCCGTCGAGCGCACGCCGCTCTTCCACGTCGTCGATATCGCGACGATCCGAGCGGTCGTCGACGTCCCGGAGGCCGAGGCGCCGCGCGTTCAAGCGGATCGCACATCCGTGCGGGTCAGCATCCCGGAGATCGCCGGCGTCTTCTCCGGCACCGTGAGCCGGAGCGCGACGGCTCTCGATCCGAAGACGCGCACGCTCCGGGTCGAGGTCGACCTCAAGAACCCGGACCGTCAGCTCCTCCCGCGCATGTACGGCCAGGCCACGCTCGTCCTCGAGCTCCACAAGGACGTCCTGACCGTTCCTTCCACGGCGGTCGCTCGCTCCGGCAACGAGACGGTCGTCTTCGTCGTTCAAGACGGCAAGGCCAGGAAGGTTCCCGTGAAGATCGGGCTCGACGACGGGAAGCTTGCCGAGGTCCAGAGCGGGCCCGGCGCCGAGGACGCCGTCGCGGCCCAGGCGCGCGGTCTCTCGGACGGCGCCAGCGTGAAGGTCATCGACGCCCCGAAGGAGAAGCGCTGAACGCCATGCGCGACCAAGGGCCGCGTCCCGCGATGCACCCCCTCGCCGCCGTGTCGGTCCCGCTCCGGCGGAGGCGCGATGCCTCGAGTCTCACGGCTCTCGCGAGCTGCGCGCTCGTGCTCGTCGCTGGCGCGTGCGCCGCAAACGAGGAGGGGCGGAGTCGCTACCGCCTGCGATCCGCGCTCGACGGAAGCGAGCTCGCGGTGGGGACGGCGCGGATTCCCGGCGCGACGGTGGCGCCGCTCGCGAGCGTGACGCTGCCGATCGACCTTCCGACGGTCCTCGCGCTCTCGGGCGAGCAGCCGAACGCGATCCGGTTCGCGCGCGAGCGGCTCGCCGAGGCGGACGCACAGGTGACGGCCGCGACGGCGAGCCTCCTCCCTTCGCTCGTGGTCGGCGGCAGCTTCTCTCGCCACAACGGAGTCATCCAGGACGTGGCCGGGAAGTTCTTCGACACGACCCGCCAGGCGTTCTTCCTGGGAGGGACCGGCGAGGTCTCGCTCGACATGGGGGGGAGCATCTTCTCTTACCTTCGCGAACGCCAGCGCCGGGAGGCCGTCGCCGAAGACCTCGAGTCCGTGACCCAGGAGCGGATCGCGGCCGCCGCGCGGGCGTACTTCGAGCTCGTGGGCGGAGAGGCCAACGGCGCGATCGCGCGGGAGACTCTCGACCACGCGCGCGCGTTCCAGGCGATCGCCGCCTCGCGCGAGCGGAACAAGGTTGGCCTCACGGTCGACAGGCTACGCGCCGACGCCGAGGTCGCGCGCGCGCGGCAGGCGCTCATCGTCGCGGAGGAGCGCGCGCGGATAGCATCGATCCGGCTGGCGACGATCTTGCGGCTCGACGCCAAGGTGACTCTCTACCCTGCCGAGAAGGAAGTGCGACCGATCACGTTCTTCTCGCCCGAAACGGCGCCCGACCAGCTCATCGCGACGGCGCTCGAGAACCATCCCGACCTGCGCTCGGCGGCGCGTCGCGTGCAAGCGGCCGACCTCGAGAGCGACGCCGCTCATCTCGGCCCCTTCATTCCGGTCGTACGGGCCGGTGTCGGCGGGCTCAACGGCGGGCTCGGTTACAGCGGCGCTCACTTCGGCACGCTCGAGGGTCGCGAGGACTACTACGCCGGCATCGAGCTACGGCTGACCGGGCTCGGCTTCGGCGAGTACGCGCGCGCCAAGGCTGCGGGCGCCCGCCTGCGCGCCGAGACCGTCCGGGCCGACGATCTCCGCGAGCGGATCATCGCCGACGTCCTCGAGACGAGGGAGGTCGTGCGCGCGCGAAGCGCCGCGATCGGCGTCGCGCTCGAGGAGCTCCACGCCGCCGACGAGGCACGGAAGATCGCCGAGAAGCGCCTCGACCAAGGCTTCGGGCTCGCGATCGAGGTCCTCGCCGCCGAGGAGGAGAGAACGCGCGCCGCGACTCACGTCGTCGACACGATCGTGGGCTACAACGCCGCGCAGTACCAGCTCCTGAATCGCGTCGGCGAGAGGCCCGGGAGGTAGTGTCTCGGCCGGCCTGTGCCCTCGCCGCATCTTCACCGGTTACATGGAGGATTCGTGCTGTGAGAACGGACGTGAGACGTTGCCTTCTTACCCTCGGAGCCGTAGCTGTTGCGGGAGCGTTGCTCGCACTGCGCGCGGGCGCCGACGACAAACCGGCCCGGGACTGGAAGTCGATCGAAGAAGCTCTCGGCAAGTCGGGGGAGCTCGCGAAGGACGGCTCCTTCAAGGTCACCGTTCTCAGGACCGACGTGAGCGTCGAGACGACGTCGGGCATGCCGGTCCCGGCGGC
Source organism: bacterium (assembly GCA_016200955.1). Lineage (GTDB taxonomy): Bacteria > Planctomycetota > J058 > J058 > JACQDU01 > JACQDU01. Next base: position 1,083 of record JACQDU010000259.1, on the reverse strand, counting down.
GCTCGGGCTCAACTCCTACGCCGCGTTCGTCGGTACTCCCGGGAAGGCGACCGTCGTCGGGGACACGTGCCTCCTGGTGCACGAGGTCAATCCGGTCATCGACGCGCTTCGCGCCGGAGAGATCGAGGTCGTCGCGATCCACAACCACATGCTCGCCGACGAGCCCAGGATGATCTTCCTCCACTTCCAGGGCCACGGCGAGGCGAGGAAGCTCGCCGAGGGCATCCGGCGGGCGTGGGACCTCCTCGGCAAGTCGAAGCCCGTCGAGGAAACGCCCAGGCTCACGGGCGCGAAGGAGCCCGACTGGAAAGAGATCTCCGACATACTCGGGCGCGCCGGGCCGCCCGCGAAGGACGGCGTCTACAAGGTGACGCTGCCGCGAACGGATCTCGACGTCACCCTGGACGGCGAGGCGCTCAAGGCCGGCGTCGGCCTCGCGTGCTGGGCGGCGTTCTACGCCTGCCCCTGCGGCCGGACGATGGTCATGGGAGACACGTGCGTGCGGCGCGGTGAGCTTCAGAGCGCGATCGATGCTTTCCGCAAGAACGGGATCCGCATCACCGGGCTCCACAACCACCTCCTCGGACAGACGGGCGACGTCATGTTCATGCACATCGAGGGCGAGGGCGACGCCGCGGCGATGGCGAAGGGCGTCAGGGCCGCGTGGGACACGCTCGCGGTCTCGAAGACGGGCGGGCCGAAGTGAGAGCCGGGGCAAGGCGTTTCATGTGGGTCGCGCTCGTCGTGGCGCTCCTCGCCGTCGCGGGCGTGACGGCGTGCTTCGTCGTCGGGGATCGCGGTGCTCCGAGCGCCGACACGCCTCGCATGTCGCTCGATGCAAGCGCGAAGGCGGTGGAAGTCCCGCTCGGCGACCCGGCTCGCTGGGAGGCGGTCGAGGGCACGTGGACCCCTCGCGCCGGGGAGACGGGGCCGGTCCTCGCCCAGACGGCTACCGATCGAGTGTTTCCGCACATCCTGCTCAAGGACACGAAGCTTCGAGACGTCGACGCCTCGGTCCGCTTCCGGCCCGTCTCCGGTCGCGAGGACGCGAGCGGAGGGATCGTCTTCCGGGCAGCGGACGGC
>JACQDU010000063.1 GCA_016200955.1 bacterium | reverse complement strand
GACGGCCTCGCGCGCGATGCCGCGAAGCTCGCCCGCGCGAGCGGCGCGCGAGCCGTCATTCTCGAGGAGGCTCTCGTCTCGCCCGTCCTCGCGCGCGCGGCCCGGACGCTCGGAGCGGTGGATCTCATCGAGCTCGCGCTCGAGGGAGGAGAGGACTACGAGCTCCTCGTCGCCGCGGGTCCTGCCTTCGAGCGCTCTGGCGTCGCGCGGAGCTTCCGACGCGTCGGTTTCTTCGAGAAGGGCCGCGGGCTTTCTCTCAGGAAGACGGACGGAAGCACGCGAGAGATCGGCGAGCGCGGGTTTTCTCACAGAGGATGACGACGATCACCGAGAGAGCACGCGAGCGACGGACCCCGTTCCCCTCTCCTGCTAGAAGGTGCGCATGAGGATCGTCTTCGTCACGCGCGCTTACTCGGTCACGGGAGGGATCGCCCGTCACGTGCGCGATCTCGCTCGCGAGCTCGAGGCGCGCGGCTCGAAGGTGCTCGTCCTCCACGACGACCCCGGCGCGACGAGCGAGGCGGGAGAGAAGATCGAGCGGATCGTGGGCCTCGCCGACGAGTGGCCGTTCTCGCCGCGGAGCACCGCGCGCGGAGCGCTCGAAGCGGCGGTCGCGTTCGGGGCCGACGTCGTCCACGTGCAGGAGTGCGACGACCACGCGACCGAGGTCGCTCTCCGCGGGCGCTTCCCCGCGACGAAGACGCTCCACGTCTACGACGCGTGCCCCGCGGGAAGCCTCTACCAGCGCCGCCTCCACCGCGAATGCCCGACCGGGCCGGGCCTCCACTGCTGGGTCGACACCACGACCAAGGGCTGCATCGCGTCGCGCCGGCCCTGGGTGCACCTGCGCATGCTCGCGCGCGCGACGGCGGCCCGGTCGCACCTCACCGGCTACCGGAAGCTCGTCACGGCGAGCGAGGCCGTCGCTCGCCACATCCGCTCGAGCACCGGCGCCGAGGTGGCGGTCGTCCCGAACTTCACGAGAGCCTTCGAGAACGCCCCTCCGCCCGCGGGCGAGCGTCGCGGGCTCGCTTACGTCGGACGCCTCGTGCCCGACAAGGGAGCGCACGTCCTTCTCGATGCGCTCGCTCGGCTCCCGGGGGCGATCGAGCTCGACGTCCTGGGCGAGGGCGGCGACCGCCCGCGCCTCGAGGAGCGAGCGCGCTCTCTCGGGATCGCCGCTCGCGTGCGGTTTCGCGGGTGGGCGAGCGCGGAGGAGGTCCTCACGGTGCTCTCGCGGACGGCGGTGCTCGCGCTTCCGTCTCTCTGGCCGGAGCCGTTCGGGATCGTCGGGATCGAGGCGCTCGCGGCTTGCGCGGGAGTCGTCGCCTCGCGCGTCGGGGGAGTCGATCAGTGGTTCGACGCTCGCTTCGGCGAGCTCGTGCCGCCGGGAGACGCGGCCCTGCTCGCCGACGCGATCGCTCGCGTGCACGAGCGCGTCGCGCGCGAGGGCGGGCTCCCGCTCGCTCACGCTTACGTGAGGGAGAAGTTCTCCGCCGACGCTCACCTCGCCAAGCTCCTCCCGCTCTACGAGGAGCTCGTGAAGGCCGGTCCGACGCCGTAGCGCTTCCCCCGGTCGGCGATCGCCAGGCCTGGTGCGAATGTGCTCACCGCGGAGGCGCGGAGTGCGCGGAGGGACCCGCAGAGGTTGAACCCTCTGCGAACGCTCTGCGACCTCCGTGCCTCTGCGGTTCCATCCGACGTGGCCCATTCGACCTGTTACCGAGCGGCCGAAGGCAAATGCGATGGTGCGCTTCCTGCCGAAGGCTTACTCTTTCTCGCGTGAGCGATCGAGCCGGCGGACGAGTCGGGGGCGTGCTCCTCCTCGCGCTCCTCTCGTTGTCTCTCGCCGGGTGCACGCGGGAGAAGAAGGAGCCCGAGAGGAGGCCGATCCGGTTCGCCGTGATCGCGGCGCCCGAGATCGGCGCCGACGACGGCGACCTCGCGCTCGCGGTGACGGCCCTCTCTCTCGTGAAGGACCTCGCGTTCGTGCTCGTGCCGGGCCCCCTCCTCGCGGGAGACGCGGACGAGGTCTCGCTCGAGCTCCTGAAGAACGACCTCGGCCAGATCGCGGCGCCCGTCTACGTGGCGCTCTCGACGACCGCGGCCGTCCCGAGCGAGTCGCCCGCGGCGAAGGCGGGGAAGCTCACGAGCGCGAAGGTCTTCCTTGCCCTCGAGAGCATGGGACCGGGAGCGAGCCACGCCGTCTCCTATTACGGCCAGCCCGAGGCCGCACCCGGCGTCGTCGTGAACGCGCTCGGCCCCGACGGGACCGGCGCGGTCTCTCCCGTGCCCGCGGGGACCACGCGCCTCGTCCAGCTCATCGCGGGCGAGGGCGACATCCCGAACGCTCTT
>JACQDU010000258.1 GCA_016200955.1 bacterium | reverse complement strand
GCGGGCTCGAGCCCGCTCGCGCGCTCGAGATCGCCGCGGCGCTCGCGGACGCGCTCGACTACGCCCACAAGCGACGGGTCGTCCACCGCGACCTCAAGCCCGCGAACGTGATCGTCGACGGAGCCGGCTCGCCCCACATCCTCGACTTCGGCGTCGCGAAGGACCTGACGCGCAAGGGCACGACCCTCGCGGGCGAGGTCCTGGGAACTCCCAACTACATGCCACCCGAGCAGGCGGACGGCCGCTTGGAGGAGATCGGGCCGCGCTCGGACATCTACTCGCTGGGCGCCGTCCTCTACGAGCTCCTCACCGGGAGCCCGCCCTTCGTCGGGGCGACGCCGTTCGAGGTCGTGAGGGAGGTCCTCACGCGGCCTCCCGTTCCCCTGCGCGAGGCGAACCCGGCGATCTCGCGCGACGTCGAGGCGATCGTGCTCCGCTGCCTCGAGAAGAAGCCCTCCGAGCGGTACGCCGACGCCGCGGCGCTCCGGGACGACCTCGAGCTCGTGGCCGCCGGGGGCTCGCTCGGGGGAGACGGCTCGCGCCGCGCGACGACGCTCGCTGTGGCCGCGGTCGCGATCGGGCTCGCGTGCGGGGCGCTCCTCGCCTGGCGCATTCTTGTCCCGCGGAGCTCGCCCGACCCGGAAGCCGTCGCGACGGGAGAGAAAGCCGGTGAGAAGGAGAAGGAGCAGCCACCGGGCCGGGTCGCGGCCGAGATCCTCGCGCAGGCCCGGCAGCGCCTGCGCGCGGGAGGAGACCCGGCCTCGATCGAGGCCGACCTCCTCCGCTGCCTCGCGGTCGATCCTTCGTGCCACGAAGCCCGCCTCGAGCTCGGCTCTCTCGCGCTCGCGACGGGAGACCTGAGAGAGGCCCGCCGCCAGCTCGAGGCGCTGTCTCCGGCCGATCCTCGCGCGCAGGAGGCCGCGGCCGCCCTGCGCGGCAAGATCGACGGCGAGGCCGCGGCGCAGGAGCGCGCGCTCGCGGAAGCCGCCCTCGCCGCGCGCGAGCTCCGCATGCACGACGCGCTCGAGACGCTCGAGCGGGCGGCGAAGCGCCGCTCGCGCTCGCCGCGGATCCGGCTCGAGCTCGCGCGCCTCCTCGCCGCTCACGGGCGTGCCCGCGAGGCCCTCGCCGAGTCGCGCGAAGCTTCGCTCCTCGACTCCTCTCTCGGAGAGTGGCTCGCTCCCGAGCAGGAGCAGTACTTGAAGAAAGACCTCGAGCGGGACGAGCGCCCCGCGGGCTCCAGGCCGCTCTCGCGCGCCTGGGAGCCGATCCTCGGAGGCGCTTTCGGGGAGCAGGGCGACCTCCTCACGGGCTCCGCCGAGGGTCTCGGGCCTTATGCGCTCGCCGTGCTCATCCGCGGGGACGCGCCCGCGGCCGAGAGCTACACGGCGAAGGTCGAGCTCTCGCTCGACTCGGGAGACCCGGCTCCTTACGCGGGGCTCGTCTTCGCCGCGAGGAGCCCGGACGACTTCTTCCTCGCGTACGTCTACGACCACCCGAGCGAGGTCAAGCGGCGCTTCGGCGAAGCGAAGGTCGAGAAGCTCCACGAGGTGACGAGCCAGTGGCCGAAGGGGCTCCGGATCGCGCGCGTGACCAACGGCAAGTGGCTGCCGCGCGGCGAGGAGCTCGTCCAGGTCTCCGAGGCGGGCTGGGCGCGTCTCACGGTCACGGTCTCGGGCGACCAGGCGACCGTGACCGCGGGCTACGGGAGCTTCCCGGTCAAGCTCGACCGGAAGCTCGACGGACGAGCGGGCGTCCTCAAGTTCTACGACACCAAGGTGCGCTTCCGGTCGTGGGAGTGGTCCCGGAACTGATCGCGGCCACCGTTCGCCCGAGCGGTTCGTCAGTAGGCGTCGGCGTCCTCGTACTCGCCGAAGACGCGCGCGAGCGTCCCCATGACCTCGCCGGTCGTGCACTCGCCCTCGACGGCGCGGACGATCGGCTCGACGAGAGGAGCGCCGGCGGAGCGCGCGGCCTCCTCGAGGGCCGCGAGGAGAGAGCTCGCGCGCCCCTGGTCGCGCCGGCGCCTGAGCTCCGCGAGAGCGCGCACGCGCTCGGCCTGCGCGCGCTCGTCCACGCGGAAGACGGCGGGCTTCGACTCCCCGGACTGGGCGAAGCGGTTCACGCCGACGATCACGCGCTCGCCCGACTCGACTCTCTTCTGGTGGTCGTAAGCGGAGCGGCGGATCGTCTCCTGCGGGAAGCCGAGCTCGATCGCGCGGACCATGCCTCCCATGCGATCGACCTTCGCGAGGAGCTCCTGCGTCTTCTTCTCGAGCTCGTCCGTCGCGGCCTCGAGCGCGAAGCTCCCCCCGAGCGCGTCGACCGTGTCGGCGACGCCCGTCTCGAACGCGATCACTTGCTGCGTCCTGAGAGCCAGGACCGCGCTCTCCTCCGTCGGGAGCGCGAGGGCCTCGTCCTTCGCGTTCGTGTGGAGCGACTGGCAACCTCCGAGCACCGCCGCGAGCGCCTGGAGCGCGACCCTCACGACGTTCACCTCGGGTTGCCTCGCGGTGAGCGTGACTCCGCCCGTCTGGACGTGGAAGCGGCACTTCCGCGACCGCTCGTCCCTCGCGCCGAGCCGTTCTCCCGCGATCCTCGCCCAGAGCCGCCGCGCCGCGCGAAACTTCGCGACTTCTTCCAGGAAGTCCGAGTGGCACGCGAAGAAGAACGAGAGGCGCGGCATGAAGGCGTCGGGCGAGAGCCCGGCCTTCGCCGCGGTCTCGACGTAAGCGATCCCGTCCGCGAGCGTGCAGGCGAGCTCCTCGACCGCCGTCGCTCCCGCCTCGCGCATGTGGTACCCGGAGACGCTGATCGGGTTCCATTTCGGCATGCCCGCCGCGCAGTAGCGGAAGGTGTCGGTCACGAGCCGCATCGAGGGAGCGATCGGGAAGCGGAAGGTCCCTCGCGCGACGTACTCCTTCAGGATGTCGTTCTGGAGAGTCCCCTGGAGCTTGGACGGGTCGAGCCCGCGGCGCCTCGCGACGGCGATGAGGTAGGCGAGGAGGACGATCGCGCTCGAGTTGATCGTCATGGAGATGCTCACGCGATCGAGCGGGAGCTCCGCGAGGAGCTCCTCCATGTCGTGGATCGAGGAGATCGGGACGCCGACCTTCCCGACCTCGCCGAGAGCGAGCGGGTCGTCCGAGTCGTAACCGATCTGCGTCGGCAGGTCGAACGCGACCGAGAGGCCGGTCTGGCCTTCTTCCAGAAGCTTCTTGAAGCGTCCGTTGGTCTCCCTGGGCGAGCCGAAACCCGCGTACTGGCGCATGGTCCAGTGGCGCGCGCGGAACATGGTCGGCTGGACGCCGCGCGTGTAAGGCGGCAAGCCGGGGAAGCCGAGCGCCTCGAGCTCGGGCCTCGCGTCGTCTCCCGTGTAGAGGCGCTTCCTCTCGAGGAGAGACGCGGTCTCGAAGCGCTCGCGCCGCTCCTTGGCCTCGCGCGTCGCTTCCAAGACGAGGCGCTCGTAGGCATCTCTGGCCTTCGTGGGGTCGGGGTCGGTCACAGAGGTCTTCTCCGAGGGGAGATTAGCACGCGAGGGACGCCGTGCTCCCGCGAGGCCGCGCGGCTAGGCTCCTCCCATGAAGTGCCGGGAGTGCGGGAACGAGAACGCCCCGGGCGCGAGCAAATGCGTGCTCTGCCATGCAGCTCTCGCGGACGGCTCGGTGCCGGTCGTCGCCCCGTCCCCCGCGGCGCCGGCCGTGAGCGCGCCGGCCGTCTCCGGTCCGGCCGTCCCGGCGCCCACGGCGCCCGCTCGAGGAGACGAGCCGGTCCTGAACCTCGACCGTCTGCGCGTCGATGCGGAGATGCGCCTCGGCTGGGGCCGATCGCGCGAATCGGTCGAGGCGTATCTCGTCGGCTCGGGGCTCGCGCGGGAGCTCGCCCGCGACATGGTGTCCGAGCTGCTCACGCGGAAGAACAGGTCCTACCGCCTGAGGGGAGTGCTCGACCTCCTGAAAGCCGCGGTCGCGCTCGGCTTCCTCGCGCTCTTCTTCCCGCCCGTGGCGGCGGCGCTCGGCGACTCGCCCGCCGTGCCGAGGAGCCCGAAGCAGCTCCTCTTCCTCGGGGTCCTCGCTCTCGCCGGCGGGGTCTTCCTCGCGCGCGGGATCTTCCGTCTCCTCTTCGGCGGACGCGGCGAGGGGAGAGGCTGAGCGGGTCGGGCGAGACGCGTTCCTGGTCTGCCGGCAACCTCTTTTCGTCGGGAAAGAAAAGCTTAGATTGCCCGCGAGGACGCGCGTGGCGGGAGAGCTGCAGGTCGGCTCGCACGTCTCTGGATACCGGATCCTCGAGCTGCTCGGACGAGGCGGGATGGGCCTCGTCTACAAGGCGCACGACGCGCGGCTCGACCGGATCGTCGCGATCAAGGTGATCTCGCGCGAGCTCGCCGAGCCGCGGTTCATCCAGCGCTTCCAGCGGGAGGCGCGCGCGGGCGCCGCGGTCCTCCACCCGAACGTCGCCCAGGTCCACGAGACGGGCGAGCACCAGGGAGCGCCCTTCCTCGTCGTCGAGTACGTCCCGGGAGGATCGCTCCGCGAGCTCCTCCGGAGGCAAGGGAAGCTCGACTGGAGGCGAGCCGTCGCGCTCGCTCTCCCGATCGCGCGGGCGCTCGCGGCGGTCCACGAGAAGGGCATCGTCCACCGCGACCTGAAGCCCGAGAACGTGCTCCTGGACGAGGCAGGGCAGCCGAAGCTCGTCGACTTCGGCCTCGCCCGGCCGAGCGGAGCGTCGGACGGACCGGGAGGCGCCCTCACGAGGACGGGAGAGGTCCTGGGCAGCTTCCACTACCTCGCCCCCGAGCAAGCCGACAGCAGCCGCACGATCGATGCGCGCGCCGACCTCTACAGCCTGGGAGCCGTCCTCTACGACCTCCTCACGGGAAGGCCGCCCTTCCTGGGAGAAGGCGTCGCTCTGCTCTCCATGCACCTGGGCGAGACCCCGCGGCCGCCGAGGGAGCTCGAGCCCTCGGTCCCACCCGCGCTCGAGGACCTCGTGCTCCGGCTCCTCGCGAAGCGGCCCTCGGAGCGCCCGAGCGACGCGGAGAGCACCGCCGCCCTGCTCGG
>JACQDU010000257.1 GCA_016200955.1 bacterium | reverse complement strand
TCGAGCGCGTCCGCGAGCGCCGCGGCGATCTCGAGCGCGCGAGCGGGCTCGAGCCCGCTCTTCGCGAGCTGCGCGAGGGTGCGTCCCGGGACGAAGTCCATCGTGAAGAACTGGATCCCCTCGTCCTCTCCCACGTCGTGGATCGCGACGATCGACGGGTGCTGGAGCTTCGCGGCGGCGCGCGCCTCGGAGTGGAAGCGCTCGCGGCGGTTCGGCGTCGCGGCGATCTCGTACCGCAGCATCTTCATCGCGACCGTGCGCTCGAGGTCCGTCTGTCTCGCCTTCCAGACGACTCCCATGCCGCCGCGCCCGGGCGGCGGCGGCGGGAGACGGCTCAGGCCCGAGGACGGAGGAGGAGGCGCCACGGGCGCGGGTCTCCGCAGGCCGGAGGACGGCGGCGGAGTAGGCGCCGCGGGCGCGGGTCTCCGCAAGCCGGCCGACGCCGGAGGCGGGAGCGGCACGGGCGGGAGCGGCGCCGGCGGGTTGATCGAGGGCGCCGCCTCGCCCGGGCCCGAGAGGCGCACCTCGTAGCGGAGCTGGGTCAGGAGCTCGGGCGCGATTCGCTGCGAGAGCTGGGCCTCGAAGGTGAGCCTCGCGTCGCGCGCCTTCTGCGCACGGAGAGCCGCCGCCACGTCCGCCGCGATGAAGCCGTGCCCGAGAGCGAGAGACAGGAGAAGCTCGTCGGGATCGACCGGCTGCGGGAAGCTCAAGCGAGGCCGCCTATCCGGGAGCCGGCGGCAGCGGCCGGTCCTCGGGGAGCCGCGCCACGAGCTCTCGCGAGATCCCGAGCTCCTCGACGAGGAACCGGTCTCGCCCGGCGCGGTCGCGCGGCTCGGAGGCGAGCGCTCCCTCCGCCGAGAAGGAGTAGCGCTGACCCATGCCGAACGCGATCACCTCTCTCCCGCGGTTCCTGCGAGCGCCGAGAGCGTAGTTGAACGGGCCCCAGGCCGCCGTGCGCTGGTGGAGCGCGTCCCACTCCTCGGCGGAGAGGCCCACGCGCTCGAAGCGGCAGGGGAAGCCGTCGGGAGCGCGGAGCGTGCGCCAGATCACGGCGGGCCTTCCGTCTCGCAGCTCGATGCGCGGGAGGCGGGTGCTCGCATCGAGCGGCTCTTCCGGCCCGGGGAGGCGGAGCGGCGTCCCGCTCAGGATCGAGGCGTCGACGATGTACCGCTCTCTCCCGATCGTGGCGACGACCGAGCCGTGGTTCGGGCCTTTCGTTCCGGGAGAGGCCATCATCGTCGCCGCGGCTCGCTCGACGGAGAAGCCGAGCGCCGCGAGGAGGTCGTGGAGCGCGCCGTTCCCGGCCCAGCACGTCCCTCCCGTCCCGTGCTCGAGCCACGAGGCGAAGAAGCCCTCCGCCGTCGAGCCGGGCAAGGGCCCGGTGCGTCCTTCCGCGAGGAAGACGAGCTTCGAGACGTTGTCGAAGGAGACGGACTCGCACCAGGCGGAGTAGAGGCGCGCGAGCCCGTCCCGGTCCGGCTCCGGCCGCCTCACCCCGAGGCGCGCGAGGACACGATCCACGGTCGCTGGCGTCATGGCCTGGCTCCCTCTCCTATTCTCGCCAAAACGGCGTGTAGGATGAGCGCGACATGTCCGCTCCTCCCCCGGTCGCCGAGCCCGTGGCGTCTCCCGCGCAGGATGCGAGCCAGGAGTCGCGCCCGGACGGGCGAGCCGCGGTGAAGTGGGTCGCGCAGGCGGGGGCGCTGTTCGCGATCTACGTCGCGACGGCGCTCCTCGGGCTGAGCCAGAAGTTCGACCCCGTGAGCGGCTTCGCGACGCTCGTCTGGGCGCCGACCGGCCTCGCGCTCGCGGCGCTCGTGACGAGCCGGCGCACCTCGCTCTGGCCCGCGATCGCGCTGGGAGCCTTCGCGGCCAACATGAGCCAGGGCGCGCCGCCCCTCGTCGCGGGAGCGATCGCTCTCGGGAACACGGCGGAGGCCGTGCTCGGCGCGTTCCTCCTCCGGCGGAGCGGCTTCCGGCCCTCGCTCGAGCGCTTGAGGGACGTCCTCGTGCTCATCGCGTTCGCGGCGATCGTCAGCACGACGGTGAGCGCGACGGTGGGG
>JACQDU010000270.1 GCA_016200955.1 bacterium | reverse complement strand
GTCTCCCTCTCGCGAATGCCGTCCTGAATGGAATCCTCCCTCCCCCGAAGCGGGAGGGCGTCCCCGGAGGAATCCTCCCTCCCCCGAAGGGCCGGGGAGGGGGGCGGAGGAGCCTCGGCGACGGGAGGCGCCACGTCGCTCACGAGCCCGCGCGGAGGAGCGCTCTCTGCGAGAGGAGCTCGAGCGATGGCCGTGTCCTCGTCGGGATCGGGCGCGGCGCTCTCCGTCCGGAAGCGCTGGGTCGAGGGCTCGTCTCCCGAGCCGCTCGCGACGCGCTCGGCCTCGCGCGCCGCTCGCGTGGCGCCGTCTCCCGCGGCGCGGAAGCGGAAGCGGATGTCGCCGATCTCGAACTCGTCTCCGTCCGCGAGGCCGTGCTCTCTGGTCTCGGCTCCGCGCGCGACGACGGGGTTCTTCTCGGAGAGGCTCCGGAGGAGGAGGCCGTCCGCCTTCTCGAGGATCTCGGCGTGGATCCGGGAGACGAACTTCTTCGGGAGGACGAGCGAGCAGGTCTCCTTCCGGCCGATCGTGAAGGGGAGCTCGTCGATCGCGTAGGAGCGGCCGGCGAGGTCTCCCGTGAGGACTTCGAGGACCGCGGTCACTGGAGCGCCTCGCCCCGGATGCTCATGCAAGAGAGATGACCTGGAGCCCGGCGGCTCGCCAGCGGACACGACGAACTGTCGGTCCGAGGCGCCGGCGAGGCGCCTGCGGAGAAACGGCGACAGCCACTGAGCTCACGGAGAGCACGGAGAAAACGGCGGAGAATCGGTGCTTCTCGGCGCTCCTCGGTGTCCTCTGTACTACTAACAATCCAATTCTTCTCGCGGAGAGAAGAAGTCATCTTCGTCCGCCACGCCCCAAGGCGTGGCATTTGGTTCGGGCGGAAGTCGAGGCGTGATTCTCACCGCGGCTCGCTGCCGCTCGCCTGGGAGCTCTGTGGCTGAGCATCCGTTCTTCGACGGGCCTAAGCTCCCGTAAGCCTCTCGAGGAGCTCCCCCGGACTCGCCACCTTCTCCTCCTCCCGCGCCCCGGCTTCCTCGAGCTCGCGCAAGGACCCGATCCCCCAGAGGACCGCGAAGAGGCCGACGCCCGCGTTCCTCGCCGTGGCGACATCGACGCGCGAGTCGCCGACGAGCACGGTCTCCTCGCGCGGAGCCGAGACGAGCGCCCGCAGCCGATCCACGAGCGCGGGGTCGGGCTTGCGCGGCCCCTCGTCCCCTCCGAGCACGGCCACGAACCGCTCGAGGAGGCCGAGCCCCGCGAGGATCCTCCGGGCGAACTTCCCGGGCTTGTTCGTCGCGACGGCGAGCGGCGCGCGGATCCCGGCGAGCATCTCCCGGATCCCGGCGTAGGGGCGCGTCTCGTCGAGCAGGTGCTCCGAGTAATGGGAGAAGAAGACCTCGAGCGCGGGGTCCACGAGCTCGAGCCGGGGAGAGACCGACTTCTCGATGAGCTTCCGCGCGCCTTCTCCCACGAAGCTCGAGACCTCGTCGAACGTCCGCTCCGGCAGGCCGAGCGAGCGGAGGGCGGAGTTCGTGCTCGCCGCGAGGTCGCGCCGCGAGTCCACGAGGGTCCCATCGAGATCGAAGACGACGAGTGCGTGGCTCCGCATCGGGAGGAAGTGTTATACCCCCGCACATGGACGTGCTCGTCCTCAGGATGCAGGGTCTCGATGGGTCTTCACCATGCTGGAAGACCCTCAACCGGGCCCTCATGCGGGACCGGGCGTACCTCTACGGCGTCAAGACCGTTCAGTTCGCGACCGAGACGCCCGGAGCACGTACCGTCCGCAGCACGAGCAACGTGACGCTCGTCTACCTCGGGAGCTCCCTCGCGAGCGCGCCTCCCGAGCTCCTCGCGCTCGCGCTCGAGGACCTGAAGCGGATCAAGGCGGAGTCGCCCCAGTATCCGGTCGTCGCGATCCTCGACGTCCTCTCGCTCGAGGACGACCTCCTCCTGCAGAAGCTCGGCTTCGAGGCCGTCTCGGCGGCTCAGATCCCGGACGAGCGGAGCGTGCGCGCCTTCGTCGAGAACAAGATCATCGAGCTCCGGCTCGGGATCGCGCCGCCGCTCCTCCCCGAGAGCATGGGGCTCCCGGCGGACGACGTGAACGTCCTCCAGTCGATCAAGTACGAGTTCGCGGGAGCCACGCCGCCCGCGGAGCTCTGGACGGCCACGCCCGCGCGCGTGCGGCGGAACTTCATCATCACCTTCACTTACTTCGCGAGAGCTTGCCGGCGCCTCGCGACGCGCGTGATCGAGGGGAGGACGAGCGCGACGGCCTTCGTCCTCACCCACCGGGCGTCGGAGCTCGTGCGTCGCTTCGCGCGGAGGGGCGCGACGGTCTTCCGTTTCGGGAAGCGGCAGCTCCGAGTCTCCCTCGGAGGGATCCACCAGGGCGACATGGACGACATCTCGCGCGTCTCCGACTGGCCCGGCTCGTTCGTCGTCCTCGACGCGCACGCGATCATCATGGGAGTCGTCGCGACTCCCGAGCAGATCCTGAGAGACCACTCGTCGTCCCTCGCGGGGACGTTCGCGAAGCTCCTCGGGAAGAGGGCCGAGGTCGGCTTCCTCGTCCCCGGAGACGGGACCGTGCGCGTCTTCGTGGGAGAGCGCGAGGTCCTCCGCCACGACGGCTTCGAGTGGCGGACGAACAACCGCCAAGCGGTCGCCGCGGCCTTCGAGCGCACGTGCTCCGAGGTCGCCGTGCCTCCGAAGACCGCCTCGGTCGTCTTCGAGGCCGCCATGATCCTCGCGGAGCAGAAGCGGGGCTGCTTCGTGATCCTCGGGAACAGGAAGAAGGCGAAGCGGATCGCGATGCAGTCCGTGCCGCTCGACCCGCGCCTCTCCGTGGCGCTCGAGGAGCACGCGATCGTGGGAGCCTCGCCGCTCCTGCTCTCGGCGCTCGCGGTCCAGGACGGGGCGCTCGTCGTGGACGACCGGAGCTCCGTCCTCGGGTTCGCTCGGCTCGTCCGCACGCGAGGGCGCCCGAACGAAGCGGCGATGCACGGGACGAAGCACGCGACCGCGATCCAGCTCACGCGCGAGCGGCGGGACATCTGCGCCCTCGTCGTCTCCCAGGACGGACCCGCGAGCGTCTACCTGGGCGGCGAGCAGGTCGCTCGCACGCAGTTCTGATCCTCCGACTACGCCGCCCGACGCTCGGGACGATCGGAGCTCTCACCGATTGCGTCGAGCGTAGCGGCCCGCCGGAAGGCGAGCCGCGAAGTCGAAGGGTGAAAATCTTCTCCGCGTGGTGTGGCACGGCTCGGGTCGCTATAAGTCAACGCAGGAAAGCCCGGTGGACGTAGACGAGCTCGCCCGCGCGGCGACCAAGCTGGACGAAGTCGGGTTCCGGAAGCGCTACCCGGACCCTGCGCTCGTCTTCCTGGCATCCTTCGCGAAGATCGACAAGCAGAAGATCGAGACCGCGCACGGCCGCACGCGCATCCAGCTCGAGGAGGCGGGCGCGACGACGGAGACGCGCGAGCGCACCGAGGAGCGTCCGACGACGAAGGCGTCCACGACCGATGGCGTCTCGCCCGCCTACGAGGTGCTCGGGAAGTCCCTGGTCGTCTTCCTGCAGAAGGCCGGCCGGAACCCGTTCGCGAACATGATCACGGTCGGCCGCGCGAGCAACAACGACGTCCCGCTCGCCTTCCAGACCGTCACGAAGTTTCACGCTTACTTCATGCGCTCGAGCGAGGGAGCGTGGCTCCTCTACGACCAGCATTCGACGAACGGCACGTTCGTCGACGAGAAGCGCCTCGTCGCGGGCGGCTCGTCGCCCGTGATCGAGGGGTCGCGGATCAGCTTCGGCCCGGACATCCACGCGAAGTTCTTCACGCCCGAGGGCCTGTTCGGCTTCCTCTCGCTCTACCGCGCGGGCGTGGCGTCGGGCTGAGCGGGAGACTCACGGGCGCCGCGCGGCGCGGGTGAGCCGTCGCCCCAGCGCATTCGCCTGCGGCGAATCCCGTCAGCGGCCTCTTCTTTCGTATAGTCTTCGCCCCGAAAGGCGCGGCGGTGCTCCCCCAGAGGGCGATCGAGGAGAGGGTCCAGAAGGGGCTCGAGGAAGACGAGCGCTGGAAGATCATCGTCCGCAAGAACAACTGGCTCTGCCCCTATTGCGGAAAGATCGGCGCGCGCGAGCTCCGCATGGACGAGGCGATCGAGGCGAAGCTCGCCCAGCACTTCCAGAAGAGCTGCGAGCGCTGGCAGGACTTCGTGGCCGAGCC
>JACQDU010000269.1 GCA_016200955.1 bacterium | reverse complement strand
CGAGGGCGGCGCCGCGGCCGGCTCCTCGGTCAGGTGCAGGAAGACGTCCTCCAGGCTCCGCGCCGCGAGCTGGGGATACTGCGCCTGGATCTCCGCGCGCGAGCCGTGGAAGACCTTCTTCCCCCGCTTCACGATCAGGACGCGATGGCACATCTCCTCGACGAGCGAGAGGAGGTGCGAGCTCAGGACGACCGCGGTGCCCTCGCGCGCGCGGCGGACGATCGAGTCCTTGATCCGCCGGATCCCGACCGGGTCGAGCCCCGTGAGCGGCTCGTCGAGGAAGATCACGCGCGGCGCGTGCAGGAGCGCGCAGGCGAGCGAGAGCTTCTGCTTCATGCCCCTCGAGAGAGCGCCCGGCAAGTCGTCGCGCTTGTCGGTGAGCTCGAGCTCTGCTCGGAGACCGTCAGGTGCTCGAACAGCGCGGGCTCGTCCGGCACGAAGGCGAGCTGAGCCTTCGCGAGGAGCGGCTCGCGCTGGATGTCGTGCCCGCAGATCCGGATCGTCCCGCGCGTCGGCGGCACGATCCCCGCGAGCGCCCGGAGCGTCGTCGTCTTTCCCGCCCCGTTCGGCCCGCAGAGCCCGAGGATCTCTCCCGGCGGCGTCGTGAACGAGAGGTCGGTGACCGCCGCGAGCGCGTCGTAGAGTTTCGTGTAGCCCAGGACCTCGATGGCGTCGGGCAAGCCTTGTCTCACCATTTGCGGGGGGATGCCCCCCGCATTCCCCCTAGACCCCGAGTTAGGTCGGGCGCGGACGGTTGGCCCTACCTTCTACAGCACATGGAGCCAAGTTACCCCGTGGACGGGGGACCCAGGCTCGAAGCTCCGGGAGCCAAGAGTCACTCCCATGGACAGGGAGCCTCCGGCGGGAGGCTACATTCCGCCGAGGAGCTTCCCGAGGTCGAGACCTCCCATGCCCATGCCGCCGAGCATGGACTCGATCTGCTTCTGCTGGGCCTCGGCCTGGGCCGTCGCGTGGAGCTCCTTCGCCTTCTTCATGGCCGCGTTGACCGCGGCCACGACGAGGTCCTCGAGCATGTCCTTCTCGTTCTTGTCGATCACGGAAGGATCGAGCTTGACCGCGCGCAGCTCGAACGTGCCCGTAACGGTCGCGGTCACCATGCCTCCGCCGGCGGCGCCATCGCAGGTCTTCTGGGCGAGCTCCTTCTCGAGCGCCTCCGCGGCCTCCTTGGCCTTCTCCTGCGCGGCGCCGAGCATCTTCATGGGGTCCATGTCTCCCAAGCCCCCGCCGCTGCCGCCAGCGCCGCCCTGGAAGCCGCCGCCGCGGCGCCCACCTCCCGGCCTTCCCATGGCTCACCTCGTTTCGGGAAGAGAAGCTACCATCCTCCGCCCAGCGGCTGAGACCCGAGGATGCGTTGCGCGAGCTTCACGAGGTGCTCGTCGTGGATCGTCGTCCCGGCGCACGGCGTCGCGTCGTCATCGGAGACGCGCTCGAGGCGCACTTCGAGCGGCGCTCCGAGGACCAGGGCGAGCGCGTCCTGGAGCTGGGAGACTCCCTCGGGCGCCGCGAGACGCGACCACACGATGTCCTTCGCCTTCGCCGCCACCGTGAGCCTCGTTCCCTTGAGCGCGCGAGGAGCCGATTTCTCGAGCGCCATCCCGAGCGGCACGGCGCGAGCGGAGACGGCGGCCTTCACGGCGTCCCACGAGGAGACGACCGTCTCGAGCGTGATCGCGACCGGTGCTTCGGCGACCGCCGTCGATCCGGTCGGCGCGACGGCCGGTGAAGCGGGAGCGGCGGCGCTCGTCACGAGCGCGGGTCGTGGAGCTCCCTCCCCCCGCAGAGGCTGGGGTGAAGGGCCGGTCCCGGGCGAGCTGGGCTCGCCCGACGCTTCCTGCGGGTAAGCGTAGCTCGCGCGAGGACGGCCGGGCTTGCTCTCGGGCTTCGCGGCTTCCGTGGGAGCGTTCGTCTCTCGAGGGCGCGGCGCGTCGGGAGCGCTCGCTGCGGGTCTCGCGCGCGGAGGCGCGCTCGTCGTGGGAGCGGGAGAGCTCGCGGTGCTCGACCCTCCGCGCTCGAGTCGCTCGAGGCGGGCGAGCACTTCTCCCACGGGGAGAAGCTCGCGCGCGCGGGCGAGGCGCACGAGAGCGAGCTCGAGCACGATCCTCGGCTCCCGCGCTTCCTTCATCGTCGTCTGAGCTTCGTGGAGGAGCTGGAGCGCGTAGAGGAGCGCTTCCTCGGAGAGGGCCTCGGCGGCCGGGGCCAGGTCTTCTTTCGGGAGGGCCACGTCCTCGAGGAGAGGCGAGGTCTCGCCGGCAGTCTTCAAGTAGAGGACGCCTCGCAGCCCTTCGAGGATGTCGGCGGAGAGCGCATCGGGCCGGCCGCCCGAGCGCACGTGCTCGTCCACCTGCGCGAGGAGCTCGCCGGGCTGGCCCGCCACGATCGCTCGCAGGCAGCGAGCAACGGCGTCGACCGATGCGTCTCCCAGCAAGAAGGCGACGTCCGCGGCCTTGACCGTCTTTCCCCTGGCCCTCCCCGCCGCGAGCGCGACGACCTGGTCCAGGAGCTTCTGCGAGTCGCGCATGGAGCCGCGGGCGCGGCGCGCGATCATGCGGAGCGCTTCTTCCTCGACCTCGAGCTTCTCCTGCTCGCAGATCCACGCGAGGCGGCGGACGATGTCGTCGAGCCCCGCTCTCCTGAACCGGAAGACCTGGGCGCGCGAGAGGATCGTGGGCGGGACCTTGTGGAGCTCGGTCGTCGCCAGCACGAAGCGCACGAGAGGAGGCGACTCCTCGAAGGTCTTGAGGAGCGCGTCGAAGGCACTCGTCGAGAGGCGGTGGACCTCGTCCAGGATGTAGACCTTGTAGGCGAGGCTCGCGGGCTTGAAGCCCACGCTCTCGCGGAGCGTGCGGACGTCGTCGACCTTGCTGTTCGAGGCGGCGTCGATCTCGACCACGTCGAGGCAGTCGCCGCGAGCGATGCTCTCGCAGACCTCGCACGTCCCGCAGGGCTCACCCTGCTTGGCCTTCGGGCAGTTGAGGGCCTTCGCGAGGATCCGCGCGACGCTCGTCTTGCCCACGCCGTGCATGCCCGCGAACAGGTACACGCTCGCCGTGCGGCCGGTCGCCACCGCGTGGCGCAGCGCCTGGGCGATCGCTTCCTGGCCGACGAGGTCGGCGAAGACCCCGGGCCGGTACTTCCGGGCAAAGACCTCGTAGGTCATGTTCGGTCCCTCGGAGCGCGTTCTTCGGCGGCTCGACGAGAACGATACCACCCGGCCACGACGGTCCGGCGCGAGCCCAAGGGAAATGCGGCCGCCGGTCTATTCGCCGACGGCGATCTTCCAGACTCCGTCTTGCTTTCTCAGGACGTAGAAGACGTCGGCGTTGCCTTCGTCCTTGTTGCGATCGACGACGATCACGGGAGCTATGGCGAGGTAGTCGCCGTCCGCCATGACCGAGGCGATGTCCGAGGGCTTCTTCTTCCAGCCGTCGTCGGCTTCCTTCGCCTGGGCCTTCGAGTAGACGCGGAGCTTCGCGAGGTCGATGAGCTGATCGAGCTTGAGCCCGGTCTTGGGGGTCGCGGCGTAGGTGTTCTTCACCTGGGCCTTGAGGTCGGCCGGCGGGACCTTCTTGAGCACGCCGCCGTCGTTCCGCTCGAAGGAGTCGTGGAAGAAGAGGATGAACCGGTCCACGTCCCGCTCGAGGTGGTAGTAGAGGGCGGAGACGTAGCAGCGCTTGAGCTCGCGCGAGGGCTCGTCGTCCTTGTCGAAGCGGGCGAGGATCTTCGCGAGGTCCTCGGGAGGCTTGGGGAACGGGTCCTTCTTCTCCTCCTTGGGCTTCTCGTCCTTCTTGTCGCCGTCCTTCGGCTTCTCGTCCTTCTTCTCGGGCGGCTTCTCGGGCTTCGCGGGAGTGTCCTGTGCCCGGGCATGGGCGAGGAGCGAGAGCGCGACCGCGGTCGAGAGGACGGCGTGAGAGAGACGCAAGAGAACCTCCGCCAGTCTTCTAGCAAAGGTCGTGCGGGGAGAGAAGGCCGGCGATCCCTTTCGCGGGCCTCCGTGAGAGCATGGCGGCGTGACTTCCAGGAAGAAGAGGCTCTTGGTGCTGGCTGCGATCGTCGTCGGATCGCCCCTCGTGCTCCGGCTCTCGATTGAGTGCTGGGCGAGCTACCGGCTGTCGGCGTTCGACGCTTTCTGGCAGCGAGCCATCAAGAACGAGCGCGAGCGCGTCGCCGCGAGGCGCTCGCCGGTCTTGCGGGGGGTGGCGAGCGACGACGACGCGGCGCCTCGCTACAAGGGAGGCCTCTCCGTCTCCATCGACTCGAAGGAAGAAAGGCTTCTGATCTTGGGTGAGGCCGAGGGGCGCCCGAACAAGCCCGTCCCGATCCTCTTCCCGGTGCTCGAGCGGCACAGAACGGAGCTCGCGAATCTCCGCGAGGCCCTCCACTGCACGCGCTGCGACTGGAAGATCGCCTACGAGGACGGCAGCGGGACCCCGGGGCTGCCGGATCCCGGGGTTGCCCTCTGGCTCGGGAGCCTCCTCATCGTCGAGGGCCACGAGCGCGCTCTCTCGGGCGACCCGAAGGGAGCCGCCGAGCGGTACCTCGACGCGGCGCGCTTCGGGGCCGACTTCGCGCTGGGACCGGAGGGTATGTTCAGTGTGGGCACCAGGATTCAAAGGCTCGCGTTCCTCGCGCTCGATCAGTTGGTGGTCGAGACGCCGACGGATGCGCCGCTTCCGCTCGACGAGATCGACCGCCAGCTCGCGCTCCTGGACGAGGATTTCCAGAGAGCGGACTGGGTCGTCCACATGGAGCGACTCATGTGGCTCGGTATCGCCGAGCTTGCCGCTCGAGCAACCGCCCGCTAGGAGCGGAAGCAGATCCTCGACATCATGAGAGAACGAGAGAAAACGAGCTGGACTCCTCTCATCGACGAAGCGCCCACCGACCACGTCGAGGAATTGGTCGACAAGAGAGAAAATGCCCTGGCGTGGCTACGCGTGGCACGTGCCGTGATCTCGCTCGAGAAGCAGCGCTCGCCCGATGGGAGCTATCCGGACGAGAAGGTCGTCGCTCTCCCGCTGGATCCGGCGAAAGACGCTGAGCGCCTCTGGTACAGGCGGTCCCGGGACGGGCACGGCTATCTCGTGGGAGGCGCCGGCATCTTGGGTCTCGGGCGGCAGTCGGCATCCGATCTCGAGGAGGTTGCGCCCCCAAAATGAGACGAGTGGCGTGAGCGCTCCCCGTGTCGTCGTCGGAGCCGTGGTCGGCCGGAGAAGGTCAACGACGGGAGCGAAGGAACGAGCCGAGCGTCTCGTCGTGGCCGCGCTCCTCATCACTGCGACCTTCCCCGACGCACCCCCGTCCCCTCGCTCCCGCCCCCGGACGCTCCGCTCGCGAGCGCGCCGCCTCACGTGAGTACGCCCCCGCGGCCCTCATCGCGCCCGGATTCCGTCTTCCCGCGCGATCCTCGCCTCTAGCCACGGGAGACGCGGGCCCCGGTCTCGGCGAGCGGACGGCCGTGACACAATGAGGCCATGGCCGCGTCGACCCGCGTCGTCGTCGTCGGAGCCGGGATCTTCGGCGTGACCGCCGCCCTCGAGCTCCGTGTGCGTGGACACGCCGTCTCTCTCCTCGACCCCGGTCCGCTCCCTCACGCGCTCGCGGCATCGACCGACGTGAGCAAGGTCGTCCGCCTCGAGTACGGCGCCGGCAACGAATACATGGAGCTCGCCGAGCGCGCTCTCGCGGGCTGGCACCGCTGGAACCGCGACCTCGGCGAGGAGCTCTACCACGAGACCGGGATCCTCCACCTGAGCCGTTCTCCCATGAAGCCCGGCGGCTTCGAGCACGAGAGCTTCCGTCTCCTCGAGAAGCGCGGGCATTCTCCCGAGCGGCTCGATGCGAGAGCGCTCGGCGAGCGCTTCCCCGCGTGGAGAGGCGGGCCGTTCGTCGACGGCTTCTTCCACGCGAAGGGCGGCTGGGTCGAGAGCGGCAAGGTCGTCTCGCGGCTCGTCCGTCTCGCGAAGGAGCGCGGCGTCTCGCTCCACGAGGGGGTCGCGTTCGATCGTCTCCTCGAGAAGGGCTCGCGCGTCACGGGAGCGATCGCGAAGGACGGCTCCCGCATCGAAGGAGACGGCGTCGTCGTCGCCGCGGGAGCGTGGACTCCTCACCTGCTTCCGTTTCTCTCGCCCTACTTGAGGACGCGAGGAATGCCCGTCTTCCACCTGCGACCGCGAGCGTCCGAGGTCTTCTCGCCCGCGCGCTTCCCGGTCTTCACGGCGGATATCGCGCGCACGGGCTACTACGGCTTTCCCCTCCACCCGGAGCTCTCGATCGTGAAGGTCGCT
>JACQDU010000268.1 GCA_016200955.1 bacterium | reverse complement strand
CGCGACCTTCTTCACGAGGCCCCAGAGGACACGCTTGACTCCCTGGATGAAGTCGTTGGCCTCGTGCGCCGCCTTGACGTCGAAGCCGCCGATGCGAGCGATCGGGCCAGCGAAGAAGGTCGGCAGGAAGAAGATGTAGGCGAGGACGCGATCGAGGCCGGGCTCTCCCTCGATGTTCTCTCTCAGGGACTCGATGAGGTAGCTCAGGAGCTTGAACGTCGTGTAGGAGAACCCGGCGATGGCGAAGATCGGCATGGTCGGGCCGAGCGCGCGGTAGAGAACGAGCGATGCGACCACGAGGACGATGACGCCCATGCGTCCTCGCTTCTTTTTCACGGAGACCCAGGCGAGGACGGTGAGCAGGAGCACGATCGGGGTGTGAACGAGGTCCTGAGCGGCCAGGAAACAGAAGCTCCCGACGAAGAGCGCCCAGGCCCGGAAGCGAGGCGGCACCAGGACCCAGTAAGCGGTGTAGACGAGCGCGACGAGGACGAGGGTGATGCCGATCCGGTCCGCGCCGAGTCGGTCGTCCACTACCTCGCCTTCCTGCGCTCGAGGTAGATGCGCTTGTTGTCGGCGCGCGCGATCTTCCCCGAGGACGTCTTCACGAGCTCGCCGGGAGCGAGGACCAGGACGCGCTCGACGGCGCAGTCGAGTCGCTGGACGCCCGCCGCCTTGATCGCGCGCTCGATCTTCGTGCAGGCCTTGGGATCCTGGTGCTGCTCGCTCTCGACCAACACGACAACGTCCTCGGTGCCCTTCTCGTCGTCGAGGACGCCGAAGGCCACGACTCGTCCTTCCTTCACGCCGGGGACTTCGTTCGCGAGGTTCTCGAGGTCGTTCGGGTAGAAGTTGCGGCCGCCGACGATGATCAGGTCCTTGATCCGGCCGAGGACGTAGAGCTCGTCTCCGTCGAGGAAGCCGACGTCTCCCGTGCGGTAATACCCGTCCCGGAAGGCGCGCGCGGTCGCCTCCTCGTTCATGAAGTACTCGGAGAAGACGTACGGACCCTTGAGGCAGATCTCGCCGACGGTCCTGTTCTCACGAGGAGCGCCCGTCTCCGGATCCCTGACCGTGACCTCGGTTCCCGGAAGGCGAATGCCCGACGAGACGACTTCTTGCCCGTCGGTAGACTCCTCGACGCGTGCTCCCACGATCAGGGAGGCCGGCTTCGCGCGGAGGCGCGCTGGCTCACGGCCGATCGGCGTCTGGGTGACCGCGAAGACGTTCTCGGCCATGGCGTAGGAAGACGAGAGCACCGTCCGCCTGGCTCCCTGGGAGCCGTAGGCGTCGAGGAAGAGCTCGAAGCTTCGCGCGAGGACCGGCTCGCTGCAGTTCACGAGGGCGCGCAACGAGGAGGCGTCGACGCCCTTGCGCGCCTCCGCGCTCACTCTCTTCGCGAGGAAGGCGAAGGCGAAGTTCGGGAGCCACGCGTGCGTGGCCTTGTACCTGGCCGCGACGAGAAGAAGCGACGCCGGGCTCGCGACCCATTCGTTGGGAGCGAGGCTCACGACAGGGGTCCCCGTGAGGAGCGGCAAGAGGCAGCACGCGATCAGGCCCATGTCGTGATAGAGCGGCAGCCAGGAGACGAATCGGTCGTTCTCCCGGAGGTCGATCGAGGCCGCGTACTCGTCCACTTGCAGGAGGACCTTCTCGTGCGAGAGCGCGACGCCTTTCTGGATCCCCGTGCTTCCCGACGAGTGCTGGAGGAACGCGACGGCCTTGGGATCGCCCGACACGAGGTCGCAGGGAGGAGCGTCCGCGACCGTCTCAACCGGGATCAGCTCGAGCTGTCCGAGCTCCTTCCCGACGCCTGCGAGGACGCTCGCGAGCTGCTCCTTGATCGAGCCCTCGACGAGGACAGTGCGCGAGCGGTACCGCGTGAGAAGGGCGACGAGGTTGCGGGCGTACGTGTCCCAGTGAGTCTTGAAGTTCGGCGTCGCGAAGATCGAGGGGATCAGGTCGGCGCCGATCGCGCCGAAGAACGCCTGGAAGAGCCGCGGACCGGGCTCGACGAGGATCGGGAGGACCGATCGCTTGGGGACGCTCGCGAGAAGTCCCGCGAAGCGCTTCACTCCCGAAACGAAGACGGCGGGCGAGAGGACCTCGTCCGGTTTGTCCGCCGCGATCCAGACGAGGTCTCTCGGGCGGCCGGAGGCGGCGTTCCGTTCGAGGCGGGAGATGATCGTCTCGGTCATGGGCGTTCTTGCAGGGCTGGCATCGGCGCTTGCCCGCGGCTCAGAAGCGGATGTAGTCGAAGGACTGCATTGGCCGGGTCAGGTCGATGGTGCAACCGATCAGGAGAAGCTGGTAGAAGACGATCAGGCCGTTCCAGTGCGCCGCGTCGGTCTTTCCGAATCGCTCGTACACGGCATCGAGCCAGCGAACGAGAAAGGGCACGGGCGCCTCCCTGCGAAGTGCGCATATTAGACGAAATCGCGCATCCGGCAAGCGGATGCTCCGAGGCACGATTCGCGCTATTCACGCCCAGGGCGAGCCGGCGAAGCTCTTGCCGTGGTCCCTCGCGCCGATTCGTCACTTCTTGGGGCGAGCTCGTTCGCTATAATGCAGTTGGTCGTGTCGATCCCAAGGGGGGCAGCTTGAGCCGCATCAGGACCCTTGTCGGAAAGGCTCTCGAAGCCGCTGGTCTGCGCATGCCCCTTCCTGGAGATCCGCCGGATCCGGTCGAGGTCATCCAGAGCACGGCAGACCTCAAGAGGATCGCGACAGGCCCCTTCACGCTCAACCCCGAGCAACTCATGAAGGTCGTTCCGCGCTTCTCGCGCGAGGAGCTGCGCGCGGAGTTCAAGGACGATCGGTTCCTCTCGAACTACTTCGTGAACTACTGGGAGTTCGCTCGCGGCGAGACGGTCCTCACGACCTATCCCTGGAAGGTCGCGCTACCGATCTCGGACATCTGCAACGCGACCTGCACTTTCTGCACCTCGTGGCTCCGAGGCGTGCGCATGCTGACTCTCGAGGAGCTTGAGCGATCGGAGACACTCCTCGCGCACTCGGCCATGATCGGCATCGAGGGTCACGGAGAGCCCCTCATCCACCCCGAGATCGAGGCTCTCATCAAGCGCCTCACGCAGATCGTGGATCCGCGGAGCCGGAAATACCTGATCACGAACGCCGCGAGGCTCGATCGACACTTCGACCTCCTTCAGGAGCTCGGGATCGACATTTACAGCATCAGCCTGAACGCGGCGACCGCGAAGACGCACGACGAGATCATGGGACTCGGTGCGGACGCCTTCGAACGGATCCTCGCGCAGATCCGTCGTCTCGTGGCCATCCGCGAGGAACATCGCTCGCGCGGGAAGAACGACCTCGAGATCAACATCTCGTTCGTCGTCTTGAACCAGAACGTCCACGAGATCAAGCCGTTCATCGAGCTCGGGAACGAGCTCGGCGTGAACACGATCTGGCTCCGAACGCTCCTCCCGCAGGAGGGGGGATTCAAGGGGCTCAACTACCACTTGCTTCCGCCTTACGACAATGAAGCTTTCGAGAAGCACCGGAGCGAGGCGATCGAGGCGATCAAGAACTCGAAGGTCTACGTCTCGGCCGATGTCGCGTCTTGGTCCGCTCCGATCTTCCCGCAAGCGGTGGCCGCGGAATTCAAGGCTAAGCCGCCCGCGTTCGTGACCAAGGCCGACGCGAAGAAGTACGAGAAGCCGGATATCAGCCATTACCAGGACGCGAGCTTCTCGCGATGCCGAGGTCGCAAGGTGAGGGAGTTGAGCCCCGCCGAGCTTCAGGGCTCGGTGAATCCCTTCAACCGGAGCGCGAAGTACCGGTGCCTCGATGTCTACTCCATTTGGCACTGGAATGACTTCCTGAACGCGATCCGGCCGTGCTGCTACATGGAGCATCATCCCGAGCACGAGTACGTCTATTACGACGGGACCTATGATTTCTTCGAGGCGTGGAATTCGCCGGGTTTCGTCGAGATCCGGCGGAGCCTCCGGGACGGGCCGCTCGTGAGCTGGTGCAAGCGGTGCCCGAGCCAGCCGCAATACGCGGATTGACGCGCTCGTGTTGTGCCGGTAGGAGCGATGCGTCGACGCAGACATCGGCGACGCCGAGGACCTCGAGGCGCCAGAGACGGGATCAGGTCGCTGAACGGCTCCAGGGCCAGAGTCTGCTCCACTTCGATCGGGCGACCTCGCTCGAGGCCCCGACGCAGTCGTCCTCGAGCGCGAGCGAGATCGAGGATCTCCGGGGGCGGATGGGGCGCTCCGATGGGACGGCGTACAACACGGTCTCGTTGGCTATGAAGTGATAGTGCTTGAGAAAGAAGCGGTACCCGGGACACAGCTCGAACAATTGGAGCGGAATCTCCCAGAAATGGCGATGCTCGTGATAGATCGAGATGGCGAGCTGCGGCCGGAATCTGGAGATCGTCGCTGCCGCCCCGCGGATGGCCTGGGGCTCCGCGCCCTCGATGTCCATCTTGATGTAGTCGACGCGGTCCAGACGGAGCTCCTGAACGATGGCGTCGATCCTCCTGCAAGGGAATGTCCGGTGGACGAGGCCCGGTATTCGTTCGCCCGCGCGGCCTCCGGCCGCCATTCCACCGGCATCGACGGGTAACTCGAGCTCGCCGTCCTGATCGTGGAGAGCTACCGCGAGCTCGATGCCCGCGCTCGCGTGCGTCGAGAGACAGGTCGTCGTGTAAGGAGAGACATACTGACAACCGAGAGGGTCCAGGTTCACGAGCTTGCCCTGTCCTTGCATCGCGGCCAGGAAGTACGGGATCTCTCCTCCGCCGTGAACGCCGCAGTTCAGGACCACGTCACCCGGCGCGATCGAGACGTAGTCGGTGTACTCGAGGTGATTGAACAGGTTCCGGGCCCAGCTTCGCCAGACCACGTGAGGTTCGCCGAAGAGGACGGTCACGTAGTCGCGCCGGCTGTCGTCGTCCCCCAGAGCGCCGATGACTCGGCCGATCGCTCCCGCCGCGTCGTGCTTTCCGAGCGAGAGACCGGGCCGGTAGCGTTCGGTCGCGTTCTTGTAGACGCCGTCCTCGAGCCGACCGAAGAAGTCTCCCATGCCCGCCAGGTGGCGCTCGAAGCGGTGCCGGCCGAGAGAGAGCCGACCGTCCGCCGGAGTCTCGATGAGGTCGAGGGGAAGCGACCAGTAGTCCCAGTATGCGGTGTGCACCGTGGGCATCACGATGATCCGGTCGGCGGGCACGCCACGCTCGAGCTCGCGCGCCGCGACCACGGGCCAATCCGGTCCGGTGAGCAGCACGTGGCCGTCACGCGGAAGCTCCCCCGGTGCGAGAACGTTCAAGTCGTTCCGCACCCGCGAGAGGAGAGCCCGAGCTCTTCCTGCATCGTCGTCGGACGCTGGAATCGAGATCGTCGCGCCCGGGGGAAGATCGGCCGGCGTGAATGCTACCGTCGTCACGAGACTTCGTTTCTCCCGCGTTTGGCATTCACTCGTGTGCCTGCGCGATGGGACATTGCCTTCTGGTCCTCGGAGCTTGAGAGTCTATCTCCGGAGGCTCGTGTGCCGAAGCGTAGGCCCGAACGCGATCCCGACGACGTGCCCGCCCGTCGATGGTTGACGACGAATTCTCTCGCGGTTCCAATGCGCGGAAACAGCGAATGCCCGACCCCGTGCTCTGCGACGGCTACCTTCTCGCTCGCGAGGTCCCGGGAGTCATCGATCTCGAACGGTTCACGCCCGCGAACAACAGCGGGGTGAAGATGACACCCCTCGGCCTGGAGCTCGAGACACCCAGGGATCGCTGGGCCTATGCCGCGGTCTTCGAGCTCGGGGCCGAACGGGCAGGTATGGACCGGGCCGCCAACGCGCTCGTTTCTCTCGACGTCTCGGTCGAGCGTGGCTCGGTCGGAATCGGGTGCACTGGTCAAGACCCGCTCGAGCTGATCCAGGAGCGGTTCCTTGCGTCCGCGGACGGGCGCGCGTGGGTCCGGATCTTCCTCACCCCCGCCTCTCATGCTCGTCAGCTCTTCGTGCGTCAGAGCGCGCAAGACGGCGTGCCCTCGCGCGTCGTGATTCACGGCATCAAGGTTCACGAGGCGCGACGTCCTCCGCTCTTGACGACGAAGCATCACGAGATCTTCAAGGAGTTCCACCTCGGACGCGAGCACCACGAGGGAGAGTTCTTCGTCAACATCGTAGGTGCCAAGCAACGGGTTCACTTTCGGCGCACGGCGCCGGTGAGCGCCGTCCCGCTCCACGAGGCGCCGATGGACTTCGACGGCTTCGACCCCGGCGACGAGTATTTCGAATGGATCGACGTTCTCGAGTCCGTGGCCGCGGCGCGTGGTGAGTTCAACATGATCGAGCTCGGCGCCGGCTTCGGACGGTGGACGGCGACCGCCATTGCCGCGCTTCGCCGGCGGAGGGACGGCGCGAGGCTCGACTATCGCGCGGTCTGTGTCGAGCCAGAGCCGAGCCATTTCGACTGGCTCGGGATTCACCTGCGGGACAACGACATCGACCTCTCGCGCGTGAGGCTCATCAACGCCGCCGTCTGCGAGCGACCTGGGTCGGTGTTCTTCCACGCGGGCAACTCCAGCGCGTGGTACGGGCAGGCCATCGTCTCCCCCGAATACGTCGACGCCTTGAGAAGTGACCCCGCTCTGGCGGCCCGAACGAGGACGAGCATCGAGGCGCCCACCTTCTGGGAACGGATCAAGGACTTCGTCTCGGGAAACAAGCTCAGGCGCAGAATCGTCGAGGTGAGCGCGATCACGCTGGCCGACGCTCTCGAGGGACTGGAGCACGTCGATCTTCTCGACATGGACATCCAGGGAGCCGAGTTCGACGCGCTCAAAGGAAACATGGACCGTCTGAACGCGCTCGTGAAGCGCGTTCACATCGGGACGCATTCGCACGAGATCGAACAGAACCTGAGAGACCTGTTCACTCGCGGCGGATGGCGGAGCCATTACGACTTCAGGTGCCAGCGTCCGTCCGAGACGCCGTACGGCACCGTCACGTTCGGTGACGGAGTCCAGTCGTGGATCAACGCTTCCTGGTCCTGAGCCCGTCGGTTCGATGCCGAATTCTTGGCGATCGTCGCGGCACGGTGTCCCATGCGCTGCTTGATACCCAGGGATGCCACGGGTAAACTCGCCTTCCCTGCGAAGCGAGGGGAGCAGGGGCGCGTGGAGAGCTTCGCGGAACATCTCGCCTCCTATAGAAGGCGGCTCCATTCGGCTCTCGCCGGCAACGACGAGGCGGTCGAGCGCCTCGCGCGCGCGCTCCGCGATGCCTGGCAGAGTGGCGCTCAGGTGTTTCTCTGCGGAAACGGTGGAAGCGCGGCGAACGCGATGCACCTCGCGAACGACCTCCTCTACGGGGTCGCCAAGGAGACGGGGCGCGGTCTCCGCGTCGAGGCGCTTCCCGCGAACGCTTCCGTCCTCACGTGCCTCGCGAACGACGTCTCCTACGACGAGATCTTCGCGCTCCAACTCGCCGTGAAGGCGCGAGCGGGCGACGTGCTGGTGATCCTCTCGGGGAGCGGCAACTCGAAGAACGTCGTCCGCGCGCTCGAGGTGGGCAACGCTCTCGGCATGAAGACCTTCGCGGTCCTCGGCTACTCGGGCGGCCGTTGCAAGGAGCTCGCGCAGGTACCGATCCATTTCGCGATCGACGACATGCAGGTCTCGGAGGACCTCCAGCTCGTCGTCGGCCACGTCTGCGCGCAGTGGCTCCGGCGGAATCCCCCGGAGGCTGCGTGAAGTCCGTCGTGACGGGAGGGTGCGGGTTCATCGGGAGCCACCTCGTCGACCATCTCGTGGCCGCCGGCCATGAGGTCGTCGTGCTCGACAACCTGAGCACCGGCCGGCGAGAGAACATCGCGCATCACGCCGGGCGCGTCCACCTGACCGTGTGCGACCTCTCCGAGCCCGGTCCGTGGCAAGGCGACTTCGCGGGAGCGGACTGGGTCTTCCACCTCGCCGCGCTGGCCGACATCGTGCCTTCGATCCGGGAGCCGGCGGCTTACTTCCGCTCGAACGTGACGGGCACGTTCAACGTGCTGCAGGCTTGCCGCGAGGCTCGCGCCGCGCGCTTCGTGTACTCGGCCTCCTCCTCGTGCTACGGGATACCGGAGACGTACCCGACGCCCGAGGACGCCCCGATCAGGCCGCAGTACCCGTATGCGCTCACGAAGCGGCTCGGAGAGGAGCTCGTCCTCCACTGGGCGCAGGTCTACGAGCTCCCGGCGGTCGCGCTGCGTCTGTTCAACGTCTACGGTCCGCGCTCGCGCACCTCGGGGACCTACGGCGCCGTCTTCGGCGTCTTCCTGGCCCAGAAGCTCGCGGGAAAGCCCTTCACGGTCGTGGGCGACGGCACGCAGACTCGCGACTTCACGTTCGTGAGCGACGTCGTCGCCGCCTTCGTCGCCGCGGCGAAGAGTGGCAAGAGAGGCGAGATCTACAACGTCGGAAGCGGGCGCACCGTCTCCGTGAACCGCCTCGTCGAGCTCCTCGGCGGCGAGAGGGTCCACATCCCGAAGCGCCCCGGCGAGCCCGACTGCACGTTTGCGGACATACGGAAGATCAGACAGTCGCTCGCCTGGG
>JACQDU010000256.1 GCA_016200955.1 bacterium | reverse complement strand
GGGATCTTCGGGACGGCGGGCGCGGTCTTCGGCGCGCTCGGCACGGCGCTCATGGACGTGGCGGGCATGGACACCTCGATCCAGCCGCTCCAGCCCGTGCTCCGGAGCTACTGGCTCAACATCCACGTCACGTGCATGCTCACGAGCTACGCGATCTTCTCGGTCGCGTTCATGATCACGATCTACTACCTCGCGCGCTGGTTCGCCGCGAAGGGCCTGCCGGCGCTGACCGTCGGGCTGCCGATCGCGATCGCGGCGTCGGGCGTCGGCATCCTCTTCTATCGCGCGCAGACGCACGTCATGCCGGTGCTCCAGGACTACCTCCTCGCGCTCGTCGTCGCGCCCGCCGTGGCGACGGCCGTGACGTGGGGGATCGTGGCCCTCAGGCGCGACGCGAAGACCACGTACGAGAGCGAGCTCGAGCTGAAGACGATCGAGCGCTACCTCCACCGCGTCTGCATGGTCGGCTTCGCCGTGATCACGACCGGGATCATCCTCGGCGCCGTCTGGGCGAACGAGTCCTGGGGCCGCTACTGGGGCTGGGACCCGAAGGAGACGTGGGCCTTCATCACGTGGATCATCTACGCCGTCTACGTCCACGGGCGGATCGGCGGATGGTTCCGCGGCGTGCAGGGCGCGCTCGTGACGGTCGTCGGCTACAACTCCGTGCTGTTCACGTTCTTCGGCGTGAGCTTCGTCCTCCCGGGGCTCCACTCGTACTTGAAGAGCTGAGCGCGAAGCGCTATAAGAACAGACCGAAGGGCGCGCGGAGCGCGCGACCTCAAGTCTTGCGGAGCGAAGCGGAGCAAGTGTAATGGCGGTTCCGGCGACCGAAGCCAAGCGCGGCAACGTCCTCAAGCTCGACGACAAGTATTACCTCGTCGTCGACGCGAACCTCGTGACGCCCGGCAACTGGCGCGGCTTCATCCAGTTCAAGCTCAAGGACATGGCGAGCGGGAGCCTCGCCCAGAAGCGGATCAGCTCGGACGCCAAGATCGAGGTCATCTACCTCGACCGCAAGGAGTGCGAGTACCTCTATCGCCAGGGCAACACGCACGTCTTCATGGACAAGGAGAGCTACGACCAGTACGAGATCCCGGCCGAGGACATCGAGGGCGTGCTGCCGTTCCTCCTTGAGAACACGGTCGTGACCGTGACCTTCCTCGTGGGGAGGGCGATCTCGGTCGATCTCGCGGCGGCCGTGAGCCTCAAGGTCATCGAGGCCGACGCGGCGGTCCGCGGCAACACCGCGACCGACGTGAAGAAGCAGGCGAAGTGCGAGACCGGCCTCATGGTCGCCGTGCCGCATTTCATCACGGCCGGCGAGACGATCAAGATCGACACGCGGACGGGCGAGTTCATCTCGCGCGCGTAGCGCGGCCCCTCACGAGCGCGGCAGCGCCTGCGCCAGAACGACTTTGAGGTAAAGGCCTTCGGGGCAGTCGGCGTGCACCGGATGGTCGGCGCCCGGGCCCGTGATCCGGAGGATGCGCAGCTCCCGCCCGGCGTCGGCCGACGCGCCGCCGAGCATCGAGACGAAGTCCTCGACCGTGACCAGGCCCGAGCACGAGCACGTCATGAAGATCCCGTCGGGCTTGAGGTTACGGAGCGCGAAGCGGTTGAGGTCGTAGTAGTCGCGGAGCGCGCGATCGAGCGACTCGCGCGTCGGCGCGAGCTTCGACGGGTCGCAGACGACGACGTCCCAGCGGTCCGCGTCCGGCCGCTCCTCCTTGAGGAAGTGGAAGGCGTTCGCGTGGACGAAGCGCACGCCGCCCTTCGGCCCGGCGAGCCCGTTGAGGCGCGCGTTCGCCTGCGCCGCCGCGATCGCCTTCTCGTCGAGGTCGATCCCGACCGCCTCGCGCGCGTTGCCCAGCACGCGCGCGGCGAGCGCGAAGCCGCCCGTGTAGCAGCAAACGTCGAGGACGCGCTGGCCGGCCGAGACCTCGGCGAGCGCCCGGCGGTTCTCGCGCTGGTCGAGGAAGAAGCCGGTCTTGTGGCCGCCCGTCACGTTCACGAGGAAGCGGACGCCGTTCTCGTTGATCTCGGTCTCGAGCGCCGGCTCGTCTTGCTTCGCCTTGAACCCCTCGAGCTGCTGGATCCGCTCGTCCGCGCGGAAGTGGACGGCCTTCAGCGCGAAGAGCTCGCGGAGCGCCTGCTCGACGTACTGGCGCTGCTTCCAGACGCCGAGCGACATGACCTCGCCGACCGCGTGGTCGGCGTAGATGTCCACGACGAGGCCCGAGAGCT
>JACQDU010000255.1 GCA_016200955.1 bacterium | reverse complement strand
CACGCCGCCCGCTTGAGCGGGAGCGAGGCCTCGGCGTCGCGGAGGATCGCGCGGATCTTCGGGATCGCATCTTCGTCCTTGTGCTCGCAGGCGTGCGCGACCTCCTGCCAGCGAGCGTGGAAGGCGCGCGCCCTGAGCTCGTCCTCGAAGCCCGACGACTCCCGGAGCGCCCGGAGAACGAGCTTGTGCACGTCCTTGTTCGTCGCTCCGAGGAGCCGCAGGAGGTCCGGGACGAGGCGCGGCCTCCGGTCCTCCTCGAGGACGTCGAAGCCCTTCTCGGCGACCTTGAGGAAAGTCTTCAGCTGCTCGGGCAGCGCCCCCTCGAGCGCGGCGAGGACCTGGCGCAGCCTCACGTAGCCGGTCCCGTCCACGAAGACCTGGTCCCATGCCTCGGGGTCCTGCTCGCCCGTGGCGATCTTGACCTGGTCCTGGACGACGATCGTCGCGGGGAGAGTCGCCCGGTTCAGGAACAGGAGAGCGAAGCTCGTGTCGTCCACATCCTCGCCCGCGGGTCCGTTCCAGCGGCCCTTCTTCGAGTCCTCGAGAGTCAGGAGAGCCGAGCTTCCCTCGCGCCACCAGTCGTGGGGCCCGAGCTTCTCGACGCCGCTCGTCTCCATGCCCTTCTCGACGGAATACATGTAGTAGTAGTACCAGTCGTTCAGCGCCTTCTTGACGTGCCGCGAGGGAGTCCAGTTCTGCTCCCACCACGCCACGCCGTCACGGATCCCGCAGACGGCCTTCTGGTCGAGCTCCTTGTCGAGCTTCCCCGCGCGGCGCAAACCCTCGCGCGCGATCACGAGCTGCATGAGCCCGGCGCCCGTCATGGAGCCCCACGAGTGCCACCCCGAGTCGTACTTCCACCCGCGCGACTTCGCCGCGGCGCCGTTCGCCGAAGGCGCGCGGTCTCGCGTGCCCGGAGCGAAAGGATCCGGGCCCGCCTCCGGCGGAACGCCGGGAGGAGCCTGCGGCGTCCACTCGACGTCCGCGACGCTCTGGGCGGGCCCGTCGCCTTCCTGGTTCGCGACGCACTCGTCGGCGATCTCCTTCCAGACGTTCCAGTCCACCGGGATCCCGCTCGTCGCGGCGACGTGCAGAGCGAGCGTCGCGAACTGGGAGTTCGAGCGGTCGCCCTTGGTCGCACAAGGCCCGACGCCCGTGCCGTTCGAGAGAGGGATCCCGTCCTGCGGCGCGTTCCCCGTCTTCGGCGGAGGATCCAGCTCGTGGCCGGGGTTGCCGCCGTAGCTCCACCAGCCCTCGCCGTGCTTGCGGGTGGCGATCAGCCACCGCGCGGCGCGCGACATGCGCTCCTTGTCGGCGGGAGGGAGCGGCGTCTTCCGGAAGCGCGCGACGGTCCTCCCGTTCTGGACCGCGGGCACCTCCTCGCGCACGATCGAGCGCGCCTCGAGAGCCATGATATAGACGGAGACGGAGTAGACCTCCTTGAGCTCGCACTCTCCCATGAACTCGAAGGCGTCCTTCAGGTCGGACGGCGGCACGCCCGAGCGCAGGAGCGCGAACGTCGGGAGAGCGACCTTCCCCAGGACCTGGTTCTTGTCCTTGGAGCCGCGGAACGCGTTGAGCCGGTTCGAGAGACCGACGCGGAGCCAGCGCGAGCCTCGCCCGATCGCCGCGATCACGTCGGAGAGGAACTGCTTCTGCGTGGCATCCACCTTCCCCGCGAGCACGATCCGCCCGACGTTCTTGAACGGGTAGAGCTTCGTTCCCGACTTCCTCGAGAGCGTGAGCTCGAACTTCGCCTCGGTCACGAGCCGCCGCCTCTCGCCCGCGGGAGGAGGGCCGCCACCCTTGTATTCGTTCGTGAACGTCCGCTCGACCTTGAGCGTGGCCCCGCTCTCGAAGATCGGGAGCTGCTGCTCCTCGTTCGGCTTCGCCGTCGGGATCTTCTCGTGCGCGAGAGCGAGCGTGACCGTCGCGGTCGCGGTGCCGTCCTTGTTCCTGCGGACCTCGTCCTGGCCCCGCGCGACGATCTCGCCCTTGACCGACGGGAAGCTGAAGGGGTCCTCCACCGGGAGCGAGCCGCCCTTCGCGCCGTACTCCCCTTCCGGGAGGTGGAGGGCGTAGTGCCAGACGAGCTCGCCGACTTGCCGTATGTCGATCTTGTAGCGGCGCTGCTTCTCGAAGTCGGTCGATGAGACGAGCTGCGCGGGGAGGATCGAGGGAGCAAGCCCCGCGTCGGGGCACATGCGCAGCTTCAGGTCCTCGTCGAGGTCGTAGCGGTAGCAGTCGAGCCCGAGCTCCCAGACGAGGCGCTCGTCCTCCCCCGCGTGCGCGAGCGCTCCCGCGAGCGCCGCCGCGAGGATCGACGCGAACCCGATCGTCTTGCGGTGCGCGGCCATCGGCGTCTCCCCGACGGCTTTTCTTATAGCAGATGCGCACCCGGTCGCCCCCTTCGCGGCACCGCTCGGGCGGCCGGCTTCACTTCTTCCGGAGTTGATCGAGCTGTGCGCGCGCTTCGGGAGCGAGCCGGTCGTCGGGCGCGAGCGCGAGGAAACGCGCGAAGTCCCTCTCCGCCTCGGCCCGGTTGCCCCTCGTCTTATGGATCAGGCCGCGGCTCAGCCAGGCGCCGGCGAGCTTCGGGTCGAGGTCGATCGCCGCCCCGAGGTCGTCGAGCGCCCCGTCGTAATCGTTCTTCCCGGCCCGGGCCAGTCCCCGGTGGTAGTGCGGCCGGGGGACGAGGACGTCGAGCTCGATCGCCCGCGTCGCGTCCGCCATTGCGCCGTCCAGGTCGCCCTTCTTGTAGCGCACGTTGGACCGCTCGTCCCAGGCCTTGGCCAGATGAGGATCGAGGGCGATGGCCCGATCCAGGTCCGAGAGCGCGGAGTCGAGATCGCCCTTCATGCGATGGGCGAGCCCACGGTTGCACCACGCCGTCGCGTCCTGGGGCGAGAGCTCGATCGCCCGATCGAGGTCGGCGACGGCTCCGGCAAGGTCGCCCGTGTGTAACCGGGCGGTGCCGCGGTCGAACCATCCCTCCTTCGCGTGGGAGTCGAGCCCGAGCGCGCGGTCGAGATCGGCGATGGCACCGTCGTAGTCTCCCCTCGCGATCCGTACGCGGCCGCGGTTGGCCCAGGCCAGGGCGTGGCCGGGGTTGAGCTCGATCGCCTTGCTGAAGTCGGAGAAGGCTCCCTCGAGGTCGTGCATCTTGTCATTCTTCAGCGCCCCACGGTCGCACCAGGCCATGAAATTCCCGGGGTCGAGCTCGATCGCTCGATCGTAGTCCGAGAGAGCGCCGTCGCTGTCGCCGAGAGTCAGCTTCGTGGACGCCCGATTCCGCCACCACCTCGAGTTGCGTGGCTCGATCTCGATCGCCTTGTCGTAGTCGGCGATCGCACCGGCGAGCTCGTTCCGGTTGTAGCGCTGGAGCGCGCGTTCGTGGTATTCGAGCGCGGTCTTCGGTCCCGGGCCGGCCTGGGTCACGGAGGGAGCGGCCCGCGCATATGCGGGCTGCACTTTCTGCCAGAAATGCGAAGTGATTCCGAACCACGCCTCTCCGGCCTCGGCGGTCGCCAAGGCACGCGGAGTCCCGATCTGGCAGAGAGCGATCCCTGCCACGGCGGCGCGATCCACGTCTTCTTCCGTGAAGATGTAGCCTCGGAGCGCTTCGACGGCCTGGTCCTCGGCCGGCCCTTTCGGGACGGCGATGAGGCCGAGGCACTGGCAGAGAGTCCTCGCGAGCAAGACGCCCGTGTCGCCGAGCGCGTTTCGCTGGTGGCTCGCGGCGATCTCGCGGAAACGGCGCGGCGCGCTTCCCGCGGTTCCCCACGTCCGTTCCTTGCGCTCGCGCGCTTCGACCGCCTCGCGAGCGGTCCTGAGAGAGGCCGCGGTCGCGGAGTCGGGCGCCGCTCCCGGCGGCAGCTTCCCCCAGGCCAGGAGCGCCGCCTCGATGCCCTCGGTCCGAGATTGGCGGTAGACAGCGTCGCGTGCCGAGCGAAGTCGCGCCGTGACGGCGTCGAGCTCCGACGCGATGAGGGCGATCGTCTGCGGCTCCGGGTATCGCACGAGGGCGATGAGCGCCCCTTCCGGGCCGCCAAGGTCCAGGAAGCTCCCCGCGCGCAGCTTGCCCAGGATCTTCTCGACCGCCAGCCGGTGCTCGATCTGCGTGCGCGAGCGCGCCGCGTCGAGCTCGTCCTTCTTCTTCGCGAGGAGCGGCGGGTCGACCCCGAAGCGCTCGGCCTTCGCGAGCGCGGCCTGGGCGATCGTCCACTGCTCGGAGCCCATCGCGGCGTCCGCGAGCTTCCATGCGAGCTCGAACGCACGGCGCCGCGCCGAGACGTCATCGGGCGCCAGGTCGACGAGACGCGAAGCGGCATCGAGAGCCTCGAAGCCGCGCCCGGCGACCTCCTCTGGCAGGCCCGCCTTCGAGGCAGCGTCGAAGGCGTCGCGGCTCCTTCGCGATTCGTCCGCGGCGGCGGCGACGAGAGTGTGCTCGCGATCTCGCGCGCGGGCGCTCGCCTGCTGCGCCAGCAGGAGAGCCGAGCTCGTTCCCACGAGAACGACGAGCGAGAGCGCGACCGCGAGGAGGCGGTTGCGCCGGACCCAGCGTCGCGCCCGGCCGAGGCGACCCGTGGGCCGCGCCGCGATCGGCTCTCCCGCGAGGTAGCGGTCGAGGTCGTCCGCGAACGCACGCGCCGTCGCGTACCGCTTCTCGGGCTCCTTCTCGAGGCTCTTCAACGTGATCGTCTCGAGGTCTCCCGCGGCCCTTCGGTTGAGGACGCCAGGGGGCACGGGGTCCTTCGTGAGCACGCTCGCGATGACCGCGACCTCGGAAGGGCCCGAGAACGGGGGTCTTCCCGTGAGCACGTGGTAGAGCGTGGCGCCGAGGGAGTAGACGTCGCTCCTCTCGTCCGTCTTGGCGCCGTCCGCCTGCTCGGGAGGCATGTACGCCGGCGTGCCCATGGCGGCGCCGGTCTTCGTGAGCTTCGTCCTCGAGCCCTGGATGCTCGCGAGCCCGAAGTCCAGGACGAACGGGCGGTCACTCGCATCGAGGAGCACGTTCGCGGGCTTGAGATCGCGGTGGACGACGCCCTGCTCGTGGGCGTAGTGGACGGCGCGTGCCACGTCGCGGAGACTCTCGAGCGCGCGGTTGAGCGGAAGTTTGCTCGGAGGCGCGAGCTTCTGGGCAAGCGAGCGTCCGGCGACGAAGTCCATGGCGATGTAATGGCGCCCGTCGAGCTCGCCCGCTTCGTGCACCGAGACGATGTTCGGGTGGCGGAGCCGCGCGACGGCCTCCGCCTCGCGCCGGAAGCGAGCGACTGCGCCGGACGAGAGGTCGCTCCCCGGAAGGATCGTCTTGAGCGCCACGATTCGCCTCAAGCGATCGTCCCAGGCGCGGTGGACGACGCCCATGCCGCCCCGGCCGAGCTCCGTGAGAAGGATGAAGCGGCCGAAGCGTCTCGCCTGATCGGCGCGAGCTCGGTTCACCTCGTCGTCGAGCGTCCCCGAAGCGTTCTCGTGATCGTCGGGCGCCGGGCGAGGGTCAGGCGCCATCTTTGCCCCATGCGCCGGAGTGGGCAGCGCGACCGTGGGAGCGTTCTCGTTTCCGGCGTCTCCCGGAGCGATCACCGTATCAGCGGCGCGCGCGGGCTCGTCTGCAGGCCCGAGCCGAGGGACCGACACGAGCTGCCCGCACCGGGGACAGGGCCCGCGGTTCCCCGCATGGGAGGGCGCGGCCGTCATGGCGTGGCCGCACGCCCGGCACGAGAAGGAGATCGTCATGTCCGTCGGAGCATCCTGACCACGCACGCGGAGCGCCGCCAGCCCGCCCGAGCTCCGGGGTCCTTTCTATCGCCGTGGTCTTGGGCGTAGACTCCTCCCGGGAGGAACGCCATGCCCCTTTCCCATGAGACCCGCGCGAGCGCGGGCGAGCTCACGAGGATCCGCCGCGCGATCCACCGGCGCCCCGAGCGAGGCTTCGAGGAGAAGGAGACCGCGAAGCTCATCCGCTCGAAGCTCGCGGGCTGGGGCATCGAGCACCGCCCCCTCTGCGGCACGGGCACCGTCGCCCTCGTGAGAGGAGCGCGGAAGGGCCCGACGCTCCTCCTGCGAGCGGACATGGACGCGCTTCCTCTCACGGAGCTCAACCGCGTCCCTTACGCGTCGGAGATCCCGGGCGTCATGCACGCGTGCGGGCACGACGGCCACGTCGCCATGGCGCTCGGGGCCGCTCGTCTCCTCGCGAAGCGCCGCGCCTCTCTCAAAGGAAACGTGAAGATCATGTTCCAGCCGGCCGAGGAAGGCCCGGGCGGCGCCGAGCCCATGCTGGAAGCGGGCCTCCTCGAGAAGCCGACCGTGGACGCCGCGTTCGCGATCCACCTCTGGAACGACCTCCCCGTGGGAAAGGTCGGCGTGCGCGCGGGCGCCGTCTTCGCGAGCCAGGACGAGTTCCGCCTCCGCGTGCTCGGGAAAGGCGGCCACGGAGCCGCGCCTCACCAGACGACCGACCCGATCGCGATCGCTGCCCAGATCGTGACCGCTTGCCAGACGATCGTGAGCCGGAGGGTGGACCCCGTGAAGACGGCCGTCGTGACCTTCGGGAAGATCGAGGGAGGAACGCGCCACAACATCATTCCCGACTCGGTCTACCTCGAGGGAACCGTGCGCTCCATCGAGCGCGGCGTCCGCCGCCAGCTCGAGCGCGATCT
>JACQDU010000308.1 GCA_016200955.1 bacterium | reverse complement strand
GGACCGCAACCCCGCGATGCACGAGGAGCCGCGGCAGCTCGGAGGGCCGTCGCGCTTCCAGCGGCAGAGCGACGACCGCGGCCACTTCCTGATCCTCGAGTCGCGCGAGCCGGTCGTGCTCGATGCGGGGAAGCTCTTCGTGATCGGGAGAGACCCGCGGTCGAGCCTGCTCGTCCACTCTCCCGAGGTCTCGCGGCAGCACTGCGAGATCGACTGGAAGGGAGACCCGCCGCGCGCGATGCTCTGCGAGGTCCGGAGCAAGCTCGGGACTTACCTGAACGGGAAGCTCGTCCGGCGCGACTCGCCCGAGCCCTTGCGCGACGGCGACGAGATCCGGCTCGGCCCGATCTTCGCGGTGATCTACCGGAACGTCGCCGACCGGCAACTGAAGGAAGACCTCCTCAACAGCGCGCGCGACGCGACCCGGGAGAACCGGCTCCCCGTGCCGGCGAGCGCGCGCTCCGCGGATCCGGCGCCCGCTCGGCTCGAGCCCGCCGCCGCGCAGGTCGCGGGAGTCCCCGACGAGGGAGACCTCGCGACGACGCCGGTCGCGACTCTCCTCGGGCACCTCTACAACAACCGCCGCACGGGAGTCCTCACGATCTTCGACGGGTCGGGCACGGGAGAGGTGACTCTCGTGGACGGCCGCGCGAAGAAGGTCGTCTTCGGCGCGCTCGCGTCGAAGCAGGCGCTCGAGCACATAGCGAGGCTCACGCGCGGCGCTTACCGCTTCCGCCCGGAGGAACCGCCCGTGGCGGGAGAGCCGGCGATCCCGCCTCAGGTCGCGGCCATGCTGGAGCCGGAGCCTCCGCGCCCCTCGATCCATCTCGGAGCCCCGCCTCTCTCCCAGCAACTGCCGGTCTCGGCGCCCTTGCCGATCGGCAATCCGTTCTCCCCCGAGCCCGCGGCCGAGGGAGGCGGAGCGAGCTTCGCGGACATGATCGCCGCCATGCTCTCCGTCCAGGAGACGCGGAGGGTGCCGAGAGACGACCCGTCGGGAGGCCCGCCCCTGCGACCGGCGACTCACCGGGTCGACTCGCCCTACCCGAGCCCGCCCGAGCCTCGTCCCGCGAGCGACCCCGCGGGCTCCTCGGGCCCGAACCGCGTCCTCCCGCTCCGGGGAGCGCAGGAGCCGATCACGACGAGCGACCCTCTGCGCCCGTCGACGGGGAAGAGGACGCGCGAGACGGGGTCGACGCCGCCTCCCGTCGCTTCGTCGAACGAGCGTGGAGGGACGACGGGGCGTTCCCAGAGGTCCGAGCCGGCGCGCCCGACCGCCCGGGGGACCTCCTCGCACCAGGACGAGATCGTCCGGCCGGGCGTGCACCTGACGAAGCCGCAGCCTCCCGCGCACTCGAGCGGCTCGCGCCCGCGCGTCCCCACGAAGGCGGAGATCCCGATCCCGCAGCCCGAGTCGGACCCAGCCTTCCGTCCCGAGACCGGGCAGATGAGGCCGCCGATCGAGCAGTCGCTCCCGAGAGGGACGTCTCCCTGGGGCGCGCCGCAGCCCGAGAGGCAGAGCCC
This sequence comes from bacterium, assembly GCA_016200955.1. Taxonomy (GTDB): domain Bacteria; phylum Planctomycetota; class J058; order J058; family JACQDU01; genus JACQDU01. Next base: position 7,339 of record JACQDU010000308.1, on the reverse strand, counting down.
CGCCGCCGGCCTCGTCGCGACGGCGCGCGCCGCCGGCTTGAAGGGCGAGGCCCTCGGGATCTTCGCGGGAGAGGCCGCGCTCAAGCTCCTCGACGAGGGGAACCTCGAGGCCATGGTCCAGCTCGGAGAGGAGGCGTTCGCGCTCGCCGAGTCGGGGACGTTCGAGGTCGCTCTCTCGACGCGTCTCAAGCTGCGCTCGCTGCTCGGGGCGCGCGAGCGGCTCGAGCGCTGCGCGGAGCTCCTCGACGTGGCGCTCATCACGTCGGGGCCGACCGTCGCCGCGCCGCTCGCGACGAGGCTCCTCCGCGTGCTCAAGGACGACGGGCCGACTCCCGGTGACCCGTCCACGCCGCTCGGGCGGATCGCCGCGGTCGCCGGCGCCGCTCCGAGCACGCGGCCGCTTTACTGAGAGCCGGAGGCGCGCATGTCCGACGAACAAGGGGAGACACCGCGCAGGAGCTCGTCTCTCCCCTGGATCATCGTGGGCTGTCTCTTCGTGGTCGTCCTCGCGTGCCTCGGCTCGAGCCTCATGTTCGGCATGGGCTGGAGCAAGCTCGTGGGCGCCGGCGTCTCCTCGGACCTGAACGAGTACCACGAGAAGGTCCGCGCCTCCGACCTCGACGCCGACGTCAAGCAGAGGATCCTGCTGCGGCTCGAGGCTCTCCGGGAGAAGGCGAGCGACGGCAAGATCGCGTTCGTGCGCTGGGTCGATCACTCGGAGATGCTCGAGAGCTACCTGAAGACGGGCACGCTCGCCGCCGCCGACTCCGATGCCTTCGAGCGCGAGCTCTCGAGCGTCGAGCGCGAGGCCGGGATCGCTCCGGTGACGACGGGCGGTTGAGCACGCGGTCGCTCGAGCGGACGCGATGATCGAACCCGCACGCGAGCACACCGGGGGAACCGCATGCCGACGCCCAGCGATCGAGACAGAGGGTCGTCGAGCGCCAAGGACGCTCGGGAAGCCGAGGTAGAGGACGAACGGCGACCGGCGGTAAGATGCGACGCGAGGGGAGCCGGACGGCCCCTGTCCACTCGGGAACCCGGAGGTGATCGTCGTACCGTGCTCGAGATCCTGCTCGTCGGTGACCAGGCCAAGACCCAGACCGCGGCCAAGAACGCACTGAGCGCCGCCGCTCACCGAGTGACCGTGGCCTCGACCGAGGCGAGAGCCCGCTCGCTCCTCGATTCTCGCGTCTTCGACGTCGTGATCTCGGACGTCAACATGAAGAAGGGGGACGGACTCGCCCTCTTTCGCCACGTCCATGCCATCTCGCCGGCGACCGACGTGATCCTCATGACGGACTACGGCACGGTCGCGGACGCCGTGGCGGCGCTCAAGGAAGGCGCCTACGACTACGTGATGAAGCCGTTCGACATCGACGTGATCGGGCTCCGGCTCGAGCGGATCGCGGAACGGCGTCGACTCGCCGAGGAGCTAGCCTCGGCCAGGGAGGCTGCCGCGCGCGTCCCGGAGACACCGATCATCGGCCGGACGCCCTCGATGGCTCGGCTCACCGAGCGCATCGGCACGATGGCGGCGAGCGATGCCGCAGTTCTCATCACGGGCGAGACCGGGACGGGCAAGGAGCTCGTTGCTCACAGCCTCCACGAGCGCAGCCCGCGGGCCGCGAAGCCCTTCGTCGCAGTCAACTGCGCCGCCTTCCCCGAGACGCTCCTCGAAGCAGAGCTCTTCGGCCACGAGCGGGGCGCGTTCACCGGCGCATCGAGGAAGCGGGAGGGTCGATTCAAGGCCGCTCACGGCGGCACGCTCTTCATCGACGAGGTCGCAGAGATGCCCGTCACGGCGCAGCTGAAGCTGCTTCGCGTGCTCGAGGACGGAGTCGTCGAGCCACTGGGCACCAACGAGGCGATCCATGTCGACGTGCGCGTCATCACCGCCACTCACCGCAACCTCAAGGAACGCATCGCGCAGGGCATCTTCAGGGAGGACCTCTACTACCGGCTCAAGGTCCTCGACATCGCGATCCCGCCTCTTCGTGAGCGACGTGGAGACCTTCCCCTCCTCGTCCAGCACTTCTTGCTCCGCTCTCACAGGCCCGGCGCCGCGATTCCCGTGATCTCGCCCAGAGCATGGGCCGCCCTGGGCCAGTACTCGTTTCCAGGCAACGTCCGCGAGCTCGAGCACTGCGTCGAGCACGCCGTGGTCCTCGCGCAAGGGAAGGAGATCGACATCGACCATCTGCCGTCGGAGATCGCGGGCACCGCAGCGCCCGACCAGGGCCCGGATGGATCGCTGCGCTCGCTTGCCCAGGCCGCGCATGAGTTCGAGCGCGAGTACCTCGTTCGTGCCCTCACGCTTGCGGGAGGAAAGAAGGCGCTCGCCGCGAAGACCCTGGGTATCTCCAGAAAGAACCTCTGGGAGAAGCTCAAGGCTCACGGGATCTCGGATCCCGAGCCCGAGGACTGACAGCGGCGACCGACTGACTTGATGTCGTCCGTTGCCCCTGCCCTTGCCCGACGGCCTTTGGGCAAGGGCAGGGGCAAGGGCAAGGACGGCTGTAGGTCATTTGATGGCGGCTGTGGCGGCCGTGACACCCTCGGTCGTGGACGAGCTGTGTCGTGAAGGAGTGGCGCGTACGGGGTGGAAGGCAGGTCACCGAGGGTCTCAGGCGCGAGCGACAGCGGGACGACGAGAGTCTCCGGCGCGAGCGTGAGCAGTCCGACACGACCCGGCGCGACGAGCGCGCCGAGGCCGACGACAGCCTGCTCCAAGAGCGGACGGATCGCCTGCAACGCGAGGCGGACGAGCTTCGGCGGGCGCACAGCGCAAGACGCTCCTCGAGGAAGCGCAGGGAGCGCTCGGGATCGTTGCGGTGAACCTCGGCGTCCTCGTCGAGGAGTCGCCGAGGGACGAAAGAGGAAGCCGCCTGAGGGCGTGCGCGGAGCGGACCGAGGAGGCGACCAGGGGCGCGATGGGGCTCATTGCGCAGCTCCTCGCGCTGCACGACGACACCGAGCGAGAGCTGGATCACGAGGAGCGCCTCTAGCCTCGAGCCAGCGACGCGAGTCTTCGACGCACTCGCTCAGACCGCACCCTCCGCCTTCGCGACCTGGGCCGAGAGCCGCGCGAGCCCCTTCCGGTTCACCGAGAGCAACGCCAGCCCGAGCGCCAGGAAGACGAACGTCGAGACCGCGTGGACCGACACGCCCCCGCGGGCGAGCTCGTGGATGACCTCGTTCGTCGAGTCGTCGCGGACTCGGGTCCACTCCTTGAGCGCGGCTTCCTGCGCGGGAGTGAGGCTCGACTTCTCGAAGAAGATCCCCGGTCGGCTCCAGTCGGGCCAGCGCACGTTCTTCTGCAGGCGAGCGAAGGCTTCGGTCGCGTGTCGTCTCACGGCCTCCCGCTCGGCGCTCCCGAGCCGCGCGCGCTGGAGGAGAGCGTCCCCGCGAGCGACCGCCGCCTTCTCGTCGTGCGCCTTCTGCATGAAGTCCTCGAAGCACGCGTGGAACGCTTGCTTCACCACCAGGAGGTCGGCGCCGCTCGGGCCGAACATGATGAGTCGCCGGTTCTGGTCGCTCGGCGGCTCGTCGAGCGAGCGCAGCGTCGCGACGGGCGAGAGCACGTAGCCCTTGTAGATGCTCGCGGGTGCCGTCATGTCGTCGAAGGCGTACCAGAGCGACGGATACAGCATGAGCACGATCACGAGGCACAGGATCGAGAGCGCGCTCGCGGCGACGTGTCGCAACACCCACGCGAGGAGCTTCGCGAGCTCGACGAGGAAGAAGACGAACGCGAGGAACCAGGCGCTTCCCCAGGCGACCATCCGCAGGAGCCGATCGAGCTCCTCCGGCCTGAGCGCCGTCGCCGAGACCTGGGCCATGAACAGGAACGTCCCGGCCATGGAGAGCTGCGAGAAGATCGCCGCGGCGAGGACGAACCTCGCGCCGTTCCGGGCTCCCGGCTCGAGCAGCTTCCAGAAGCTCCTCGCCCCACGGAGCGAGGCGGCCCTCGCGCGGAGCTTGCGCGGCAAGACCGGGTCTTCTCCCCCGAACGCCATCGCCGCGAAGACGAAGAACAGGAAGACGATCGTCTGCATCGTCACGAGCGCCGAGGAGAGCGAGGAGTCGAGCCCGACCTGGAGGAACGCCGAGAGCGCGACCGTGAGCCCCGCCGTGAGCGTTCCCAGGAACCACAGGCGCATGGGCCGCGCGCGGTTCTCCGAGATCGGCGCGAGGCGGTTCCGCGCGAACACCAGGAAGAACCCGACGAGGCTCGCGTAGAACGCCGCGTGCGCCGCCCAGTAGAGGAAGACCTGCATCGAGTCGAGCGTCCGGAGCTCGTCTCGCAGCTCGATGAGCTTCGTCGTCTTCGAGAGAGGCCCGATCACGTGGATCGCGAGGATCCCGGAGAGGTAGCCCATCTTCCCCGGCTCCGCGCCCGACCAGACGCCCGCGAGCGGCTGCGTCGTCGAGAGAGGAGTCGTGAGCGGGAAGATCAGGATGAGGCACCCCGCGTACGTCCTGAAGACCGCCTGGAACGTCGAGCCTCCGACCGTCGAGACCGCGACGCCGAAGACGGTCACGATCCCCGCGAGGACGATCATGACCCCGTACGTGAGCGCGATCTGCCCCGGCGTGACTCCTCCGTAGAGGAACGTGAGCGCCACGATCGGCACCGTCGCGACGATGAACAGGAGCCCGTAGACGAACGCCGCGAGGATCTTCCCTCGCACGATCGAGAGCGGAGAGAGCTTCGTCGTCAGGAGAAGGTCGATCGTCTTCCCCGTCCGCTCGTCCGTCACGCTCGTGCAGGAACTGGACCTTCCCCTTGGTGACGGCCATGAAAAGGGCCTCGAGATCCTTCTCCTCGCAGACGAGACCGGTGAGGGGGCACTCCTTCTCGACGACGGCCCGGACGATCCGGTGGAGCTCGGCTTCTCCTCCCTGGGAGGAGACGGAGACCTCGCGCTCGCCGCGGAGCTCGGAGCTCGCGACGTCGGGGCGCGCCGCGAGGATCGAGAGAGCGCGCGCCGCTCCCTCGCTCGTCGCGAAGCGCCACGTGCTCCGGAGAGCGGGCCCCGCCTCCCTGGGCGTCTCGCTCTCCTTCGGCGCCTCTCCGTCTTTCGTGCCGTTTCCTCGCTGGAAGACGCGCGCCTCGACCTCGGCGATCGGGCCCGACGCGAGGAGTTCGCCTCTCTCGATGATCCCCACGTCCGTGCAGAGGTCCGAGAGCTCGGTCAGGATGTGAGACGAGATCACGATCGTCTTCCCCATGGTCGCGAGCTCCTGGAGGAGCGCGCGCAGCTCGATCCGGGCGCGCGGGTCGAGGCCGTTCGCCGGCTCGTCCAGGATGAGGACCTTCGGGTCGTGCACGAGCGTCTTCGCGAGGCAGAGCCTCTGCCTCATTCCCTTCGAGAGCTCGCTCACGAGCTTCTTCTCGAGTGCGATCAGGTCCGTGAGCTCCATGACGTCGCGCACGCGCGAGCCGCGCTCGCGGCGGACGAGGCCGTACGCGGAGGCGAAGAAGTCGAGGTACTCGAAGACCGTGATCCCCTCGTAGACTCCGAACTCGTCGGGCATGTAGCCGATCGCGGCGCGCACCTTCTCGGGGTCGTCGACGACGTCGTGTCCGTCGATCCTCGCGGTCCCTCGCGTCGGATCGAGGAGCGTCGCGAGGATCCGGATCGTCGTCGTCTTCCCCGCGCCGTTCGGGCCGATGAAGCCGAAGACGCTCCCCGTGCGGACGTCGAAGCTCACGCCCTTGAGCGCGAGGAAGCCCTCGTAGGACTTCGTGAGCCCGCGGACCTCGATCACCGAGGCGCCTCGATCCGCACGAGCACGGCAGAGAGCTCGTTCGTCGGCTTCGCCCAGCCCTCGACGTCGATCGACGGGAGCGGGCTCTCGAGGAGAGCCGCGTAGACCGCAGCGCTCGGCCTCTCGGCCGAAAGCCCGAGCCCCGCGAGCGCGCGGCGGGCGAAGGTCGCGTCCATCTTCTCGTCCAGGAGAGCGTCGGCGAACGTCGCGGTCGCGCTCTCCTTCGCCGGAGGCGGCGCGATCGAGACGCGGACGGTCTTCCCGGGAGCGAGCGGCGGCACGGCGCAGACCGTGAGCTCCGGCACGTTCCTCCCGTCCTTCGACGGCGCATGGAAGATGACGGCGCCCTTCCCGAGAGCGAGGCTCGACTTGTTCGAGACCTCCACGTCGCTCGTTCCAGAGAGCGTGACCGCGATCGGACCCCCCGTAGCGCGGAGGCCTCGCCCCTCGAAGAAGGCGCGCTCCCAGAGGTCGAGCGGGACCTGCGGGAAGGAGAAGCGGCCCTCGTCCTGCACGACGCGCTCGCCCGCGTGCTCGCCGCTCCTCCGGTCCTGCGTCCTCTCGTTCGGCGGGTGGCGCACGAGGAGGGCGGCGTCGGCGCTCACCTTGTAGCTCGAGGAGGACGACGAGTAGATCGAGAGCCCGCTCCTCTGCACGCCCCAGTCGTCGCCCGAGCGCATCTCGAGCACCGTCGCTCGCTGGACGACCGTGCGGAAGCCTCGCGCGACGTATCCGTTCAGGAAGACGAACAGCGTGAATGCCGCCGCCACGAGCGGAGTCGTCGCCAGGATCAGGACCTGAGCTTGCCTGCGCTTCAAGAGAGCGAAGTTGATCGGCCCGACGCAGGCTATGTAAGCGAGCACGACCGGCACCATCCAGAGAGGCGACGGCGACTCTCCCACCTCGAGCGCGCCCTCGAGGCTCGGCTCGCGCTCCATCGTGCGCCCGGTCCTCCCGAGCACGGCGATCCGTTCCCCCGCGAGGATCTCACGCGAGAGCTCGTCCCTCGCCTTCAGCCAGTGCTGGAACGGCTCGGTCTCGAGGTCCACGCGCAGGAGCACCGAGAGACCGTTCCCGACTCTCCAGGAAGTGAACAGCGGCCAGTCGTCTCCCTGGCTCGGATTCCCGGCGTCCTTCGAGTGCACCGTGTAGATCCGGTACGTGGGCCGCGTTCGAAGCCGCTCGATGAGCCCCGCCGTCTGGGCGGACATCGTCGTCTCCTCGACCGTGGGATCGGCGTCGCCGGGCAAGAAGCGCTTGATGAAGTCGTCGCGGAGCCACGCGGGATCCGCTCCCGGGAGGAGAAGCACGGTCCCGCCGCGCTGCACCCACTCCATGAGAGCGCGCCGTCTCCCTTCATCGAAGGCACGCTCGCCCGTCCGCGAGAGAGCGACCAGGTCCACGGTGTCGTAGCCCGCCGTCTGGTCCGGGAGGTCGCGCGCGCTCGCGGCGTGCCACGAGAGCTGGATGTCCGAATTCTGACCCGTCGACTTGAGCCAGGAGAGCGACGCTTCGCCCACGTCCTCGCGCACGAGGAGCGCTCGCAGGAGAGGAGAGCCCCCGT
>JACQDU010000299.1 GCA_016200955.1 bacterium | reverse complement strand
GTCCTCTCGATCAGCCACTGCGTCGCGGTGGGAGCGCGGGCGCGCGGCGCTCACCTCGTCTACGCGCTCTCTCCCATGCGCTACGCGTGGGACGGCTTCGACGACTACGCGAGCGAAGCGGGCTCGCTCGGCCCTCTCGCGCCGCTGGCGAGGCTCCTCGGAGGAAAGCTCAGGCAGCGGCTCCAGCGCTGGGACCGCACCGCGGGCTCTCCCGCGCGCGTGCGAGCGGTCGCCTGCATCTCCGAGCACGTCCGCGCCCGTGTCCTCGAAGCCTGGGAGAGAGACGCGCGCGTCGTCTATCCGCCCGTGGACACCGAGACCTTCGCGCGAGCCGGCCTCGCCGTCTCTCCCGGCGAGCGCTTCCTCGCGCTCGGAGCCGTGAGGCCGAACAAGCGCCTCGACCTCGTCGTTTCTGCGTTCCGCGAGCTCGCTCTCCCGCTCGACGTGATCGGGCCCGGGTCTCCTCGCGCGCTCGAGCGCCTGCAGAGGAAGGGCGGGCCTCTCGTCTCCGTCCTGGGAGAAGTCCCGAGAGACGAGGTCGTCCGGCAGGTCGCGAGCGCCCGCGCTCTCGTGCACGCGGCGAGCGAGGACTTCGGGATCGCTCCCGTGGAGGCCCTCGCGGCCGGGAGGCCCGTGATCGCGTTCGCTCGCTCGGGCGTCCGGGAGTCGGTCGCGCCCGCGGGAGAGCCGGAGGCCGGCGTCCTCTTCGAGGAGCCGACGAGCGCGTCTCTCGTCGCGGCCGTGCGCCGCTTCCTCGCCCTCTCGGAGCGAGGCGATCTCCCGGACGCCGCGCTCCTCCGCGAGCGCGCCGAACGCTTTTCCCGGGAGCGGTTTCGTGAGAACTTCTCCCGGTTCCTGCGCGTGGAAGGGGGAGAAGCGTTCGCGCGCTCTCTCGCCCCAGAAGGACAAGAAGTGAACCGTGCGGTAGCTGTCGTGCCTCGACAGGCGCCGAGGGGCGCCCTGGAAGTTCAGGGGGAACGCGGGGGGGCATCCCCCCGCGAATCGTGCTGAAGGAGAACGCGAGGATCTTCCTTCTCGTCCAGCGTCTCGCCGACGCGGGCGTCGTCGCCCTCGCGTTCGGTCTCGCGTTCTTCCTGCGCTTCCGGTGCACGTGGCTCGTCGAGCGAGGGATCGTGCGAGCGCACGCAGGGCCGCTCCCGCTCGAGGACTACCTCGTGGCGCTCCCGGTCGCGGTGATCGCGTTCCTCCTCGCGCTCGAGGCGTTCTCGCTCTACGAGCAGCGGCGCACGCACGGTCCGCTCCGCGAGGCCTGGACGACGATCCAGGCGAGCGCGATCGCGGCCGTCTTCCTCCTCGCGGCGGCCGGGTTCTCGAGGCGCTACTCCCGGGAGTTCTCGGCCGGCTTCGTCGTGATCGGGCCGTCGCTCCTCGCGGCCTCGCGCGCGCTCGAGCGAGCCGTGCTCCGGGCCGCGCGGCGGCGAGGGTGGAACGTGCGCCGCGCGCTCGTCGTGGGAGAAGGCGAGATCGCGCGCGAGCTGGTCTCGAAGCTCAGGGCGAACACCTGGACGGGGATCGAGGTCGTGGGCGCGCTCTCTCTCGAGAGTCAGGGTGAGAACAAGAGCACGGACCAAGAAGGCGTCCCTCTCCTCGGCTCCTATCACGACGTCCAGAGAGTCGCGAAGGAGAAGGCGGTGGACCAGGTGCTCCTCGCGGTGCCGCTCGAGAGAGCGACGCTCCTCCGGGAGCTGCGAGGCCTCCTCGACGCGCTCCCGATCGACGTGAGGATCGTGCCCGACACGGCGGGCTTCCTGCCGATCCGGCCGGCCGTCGCGGAGCTCGACGGGCTCCCGATCGTCACGATCCGCAGCGCTCCCGCGGCGGGGATCGGCGCCGTCGGCAAGCGAGCGCTCGACCTCCTCGGAGCGGGCACAGGTCTCGTCCTGCTCTCTCCTCTCTTCGCTCTCATAGCGCTCGTCGTCCGAGCCGTCGAGGGAGCGCCCGTCCTCTACCGCCAGGAGCGCGTGGGCTGGGGCGGGCGGCCGTTCGTCATGCTCAAGTTCAGGACCATGGTCGCGGACGCCGAGGCCCAGACGGGCCCCACGCGCACGCGCCGCGGCGACGAGAGGCGGACTCGCCTCGGGACGTTCCTCCGCCGCACGAGCCTGGACGAGCTCCCGCAGCTCTGGAACGTCTGGAAGGGCGACATGAGCCTCGTGGGCCCGAGGCCCGAGCGGCCCGAGTTCGTCGCGGACCTCCGGGCGCAGCTCCCCGACTACATGCTGCGCTTGACCGTGAAGGCCGGCATGACCGGCCTCGCGCAGGTGCACGGGCTCCGCGGGGACTCCTGTCTCGCGGAGAGGCTCCGCTTCGACCTCGACTACGTGAGGCGCTGGTCGCTCCGGCTCGACGTGAAGATCCTGCTCCTGACGCTCGTGCGCGGGTTCGTGAACGAGAACGCGTTCTAGCTGTATAAAGACTCCCAAGGAGCGCACGTGCTCGAGGTCGAGCTCAAGGCGTGGGCGGACCTCGAGGCCGCGAGGAGACGGCTCGAGGCGCTCGGGAAGAAACCGGAAGGACCCGCCCCCAGCGTGAAGGAGGACCTCTACTTCTGCGGTCCCGGCGTCGACCCGAGGACGGTCGACCCCAAGCGCGACCGCGTCGTGCGGATCCGCCGCGAGGACGGAGAAGCCCTCGCGACCGCGAAGCGGAAGACGATCGAGGATGGCGTCGAGACGAGCGAGGAGATCGAGCTCGAGGTCTCGAGCGCGGACGCCCTGCAGCGGCTCCTCGATTACATGGGCTACCGCCCGTTCGTCTCGAAGCGCAAGGAGACGCGCGCGTACGTCTGGGCCGACGGGATCCACGTCGAGCTCAACCGGATCGCGGGCCTCGGAGACTTCGTCGAGATCGAGGCCCTCCTCCCCGAGAGCACGGACGCCGGGGAGGTCTCGCGGAAGAAGGACGAGCTCAAGGCGATCCTCGCTTCTCTCGGCGTCGATGCCTCGCGCGTCGAGCCGCGGCTCTACGTCGAGCTCCTGAGAGAACGCGGCGTCGGCCTGGAGCCGCTGGCTCCCGCGTGATC
>JACQDU010000298.1 GCA_016200955.1 bacterium | reverse complement strand
GATCGCGCCGACTGCGCTTCTCATGGCTTCCCCCAATCGGCACGAGGTTACCGCGACGGGCGGCTCGCGACAATCGGGCCCGGGAGTACACTCTCGTGCGAGAGAAGCGTGGACGAGCCTCGCGAAGCCGACTCTCCCGATCGTCCGATCCTCGAGATCGACGCGGGTGACCCCTTCTGGTCGCGCCACAGCGCGCTCACGCTCCTCTGGAAGGACCCGGTCTTCGCGCTCTTCGCGATCACGATGGTCGGGACGAAGCTCCTTCCCCTCGCGATCTGGGCGACGATGGCGCGCGTGTTCGTCGCTCCCGGGATCGGCGCGCTCGGGGCGTTCTTCGCGCGCCTCCCCCTCCTGTTCGTCTTCTTCCCGGTGATCTGGCTCTGCGAGTTCCTGGCGCTCCGTCGCTACGTCACCGCGAGGAGCGGGCACGTCGCCTTCTTCCGGGACAAGGTCGTCCTCTCCAAGGAGGCCGGGAACGCCGAGCTCGCGTGGAGCGAGCTCGCGTCCTTCCGCGACGACTCCTCGGATTACGTCCAGCTCCTCAGGCGAGGAGAGAAATGGGGCTCGCCCGTCCTCGCCGTCCCCACGCCCGGCGAGAACGAGCGAGTCTCGGTGCTCGCGCTCCTCGACTCGAAGAACGTTCCGCGGCGCACCGTGGGGCACGAGAGCTGAGCGAATCTCGCGGTCCAAGATGACACTTTGACAGTATTACTGTCATTTTCGCCGTACCGTTCGTGGAACCAAGGCCAGGGGAGCGAGCAACGGCGTCTCGAGTAGGGATTCCTCAAGGGGATATCCCCCCGAGTGGCGCGAGCAGCGGGCCGGGCCGCGCCCTCGCCGACTTTGCGCGACGGCGGCGACCTACCAGGACCCGCCTTCGAGAAGCTCGACGACGTGCTGGGCCTTGAGGCAGATCCCGAGGCCCTCGGTGCCGTTCACGATCCGCGTGATGACGCCCACGACGCGCCCCTCGCTGTCGAGGAGAGGCCCGCCCGAGTTGCCCCCGGTCGCGGCGTTCGAGACCGTGATCGTCTCCTCGACCTTCCTCACCTGGCCGAGCGAGGGGGAGGTCTCGGCGATCCCCTTCTCGAGGATCGCGGGACCGGCGGGGAAGCCGATGATCATGACCTGGTCGAGCTTCTCGACCTGTCCCTCGCTCGAGCGCCGGAGCGGGAGAGCGTCGAACGGACCTCCCGTCGCCTTGAGCAGCGCGAGGTCCTCGTTCGACGAGTCGTCGTGGACCATGAAGCGCGGGCTCTTGTCGCCCGGGAGGCTCGCCTGCGTCCAGCGGTCGTTGGGCGCGCGGACCTTCTCGAGCGTCTTCGCGGTCGTCGAGTAACCCGTCGCCAGGTTGAACTGGTTCCCGACCGCGAACTGCGTCCCCGCGATCCAGACGGCGAGCACGTAGGTCGACTGGTCGACCTCGAGGTCCTCCTGCACGAGCCGCGTCGCGAGCTGGCGGAACTTCCACGGCTCGACGACGTGCTTGTTCGTGCAGATGTAACCGTCCTTGGAGATGAAGAAGCCGCTCCCGGTGCAGGAGAAGTGCTCCGTCGTGCCGTCCTTCTTCTTCAGGTTGAACGAGCACGCGACGAGGACCACGGAGCGCGCGACGCGCTTCTGGATCACCTTCCAGCCGGAGTTGTCGCGGCCCGCGCTCGCTTCGGTCGCCTTCGCGACCTCGAGCTTCGTGCGGGCGAGCTCCTCGCGGAGCTGCGTGATCGTCGCGTTGCTCTCGCGCTGGTTCTTCCGGGCCTCGGTCCTCTCGCGCTCGAGCGACTGCTCGAGGTGCTCGACCTGCGCGCGGAGGTCCTCGTGCATGCGAGCCTCGGCGGCGTGGCCCTCGCGCTCGCGCTCGGCCATGACGCGCTTCAGGTCCTCGAGGCCGCGGCGCGCCTCCGTTCCGAGCCGCCGCTCCTCTTCGAGGTTGGTCCGCTTCCGCTCGGAGTCCATCCAGAAGACGATCGACGTGCTCGCGCCCACGACGACGAGCACGGAGAGGATGCAGATCGCCACGAGAGGCGCCGCGGAAGGCTTCCGCGGGAGGACCATGAGGCGCTCACCGGCCCGTCGAGCTTTCAGGCCGGACGAGCCGCCGCTCGAGAGGTCCTCGTCGCGCGCGAGCGCCTCGGGCGCGACCGCTGCCATCTGCGGCGAGGTCGGGATCTTCGGCCTCCGAGGAATCGCCGGCGCGAGAGGCGGCAGGTCCGGGAGCGCCTCCTGGAGCTTGAAGCGCTCGCTCACCTTCCGCGCGGGAGGCTCGGGAGCCGGAGGCGGCTTCTCCTTGCTCGCGGGAGCCGAGAGCCGGAAGCGGACGACCGGTCCCTTCTTGCCGAAGCGGACGACGTCGCCCTCGCGCAGCCTCGTGTTCTGCGCGCGCTCGTCGTTCACGTAGCAGCCGTTCGTCGAGCCGCGGTCGACGAGCCAGACGTCGCCGTCTCTCTGCCGAAGCTCGGCGTGCTCGAAGCTCACGCCGAGGTCGTCGAAGCAGAGCTCGAACTCCGCGTTCCGGCCGACGCGGATGACGTCGGCCGCGAAGCGGTCCAGCGTCCCGGCGCGCTCCCCCTGCAAGTGGTCGAGGTAGACGTCCACGCCGTCCTCGTTCGGGCGTTCAGTCTAGCGGGCCCTCGCTCGACTTACACGTCTTTGCGCTCATTCCGATCATCCCGTGCGTAGGCGCGCGAAGCGCGGCCGTAGTCGTCCTCCGTCAGGCCCAGGAGACGGCCCTTCGACTTCGCGGCCTGCCCGTCGGCTTCGCGGGTCGCCCTCGGGCGACCCGCGACGCTCGGGCGACCGGAGGGGCGCGCTTCCCTCGCTCGCCCGCCTTTGCTAGCTTCCGCGCTCGCGGGGGAATCGCTTGACCACGCTCGTCACCGGAGCCACCGGGCTCGTCGGGTTGAACCTCGTCCGAAAGCTCGTCTCCCAGGGAGAGCGCGTCCGCATCTTCGCGCGCCCTTCGAAACACCCGAGGCTCGGGCTCGACGACCTCGACGTCGAGCACGCCGCGGGCGATGTGACCGATCAAGAGTCCATCGAGAAAGCCATGAAGGGCGTCGCGCGCGTTTACCACGTCGCCGGGAACACCTCCCAGGGCCCGTGGCGCTCCGTGCGCCGGCGCCTCGAGGAAGTGAACGTCGGCGGCACCGAGAACGTCTGCGCCGCCGCGAGGAAAGCCGGAGTGGAGCGCCTCGTCCACACCAGCTCGATCGCCGCGATCGGCTACGGCCCGAGAGAGAACCCCGCGACCGAGGAGACCGTCTGGAACTTCGGCCGCCTCGGCGGCCCTTACTACGACACGAAGCGCGCGGCGGAGCACGTCGTCTCGAAGCACGTCGAGGCGGGCCTCGACGCCGTGATCGTGAACCCGGGCTACATGTTCGGCCCGTGGGACGTGAAGCCGACCTCCGGTTTCCCCGTCCTCATGGCGGCCCAGCGCAAGCGCGGCATCCCGCTCTACCCGACCGGCGGCGGGATCAACGTCCTCGACGTGGAAGACGCGGCGCAGGGGCACATCCTCGCCATGCAAAAAGGCAAGAGAGGCGAGCGCTACATCCTCGGCAACGAGAACCTGACCTGGCGCGAGGTCTTCACGCTCGCGAACGAGGTCTCGGGGAAGCCGCCGCCCTGGCTCCCCGTGAACCTCTTCGTGGCGTATCCGTTCGGCCTCCTGCTGAACGTGATCGGCCGCTTCGCGCCGCACACGTTCGACAACTACAACACGCTCACGCTGCGCGCCGGCGCGACGGGCCACTACGTGAGCGCGAAGAAGGCGCTGACCGAGCTCGGCCTCCCCGTGACTCCCGTGAAGAAGAGCATGGAGAAGGCGCTCGAGTGGTTCCGCTCGCACGATTACTTCCAGTTACCCCAGAGGAGGACCCGTGCCCGATCCCG
>JACQDU010000297.1 GCA_016200955.1 bacterium | reverse complement strand
CGCGCCGCGCACGGACTCCCCCCGCGGTGAGCGAGGCCCTGAGGGCCTCGCTCTGTTCGCTTCGCTCACTGGAAGACCCTCGCTGCTTCGACGTTCAGGACGGTCCTCACGCTGCCGATGCTCGCGACGACGCAGATCGCCGCGATCGTGCCGGCCCCGAGCGCGAGGACGCCGGGCGAGAGGACGACCGTGAGCCCGCCCCACGCGATCGCCTGCCGCATGCCGTAGGAGAGGAGCGTCCCGGCCGCTCCTCCGACGATTCCCAGGAACGCCGCCTGGATCGTCACGAAACGCGCGAGCTCGCAGCCCGCCGCGCCGATCGCCTTGAGCGTCGCGAGCTCCTTCAGGTGCTCCTTCGTGAGCCCGTAGAGCGTCTGGGAGACGATCACCGTCCCCACGACGACTCCCAGGATCGCGGAGAGCGCGAGGGCGGTGCCGGCGCCCGAGCCGGAGACCCAGTAGTCCTCGGTCGCGCTCTCGAAGTCCTCGCGGCGCCAGACCTGGAGCTCGCTCTCCTGCTCGATCCGGCGCTTGACCGACTCGGCCGCGCTCTTGTCCGCGAGGTCCACGATCCAGTAAGTCGCCTGGTCCTCGCTCATCTTGAGGATCCTTCTCGCCGTGTCGATCCGGACGAAGAAGTAAGGAGAGAGCGTGAAGCCGTGGATCCCTTCCGTCACCCCGGCCACGTGGAGCGTCTCTCCGTTCACGTCGAGCGAGGAGCCGACCGGTTCCCCGGGAAGCTCGAGCTTCGCGAGGTCCGAGCGGTCGACGACGACGCGCGAGGGGCCGTCCAGGTCGAGCGGCAAGCCGCGGACGTAGGTCCACGGGACTAGCGGCTCTCCCGGCTCGACTCCCACGAGCTCGACGTACTCGATCCCTCCGCCCTTCTTCCGCGCCTCGGCGAAGGAGAAGCAGAGCGCGCGCACGCGCGCGACCGCGGGATGGCTGCGCGCGATCATGCGCACCGCCGCCGAGAGCGGCTCCCCGTTGTCGACGACCGGCGAGCCCTTGCCCGTGATCCAGAGGTCGCCGCCCAGGTGATGGACGAGCGTGGACGAGGTCTCGCGGAAGCCCATGTAGAGCCCCGCCTGCGTGAGGACGAGCACCGCCGCGAAGGCCACGCCCGCGAGCGAGGCCACGAGCTTTCCCTTGTCGTGGAACAGCGAGAGGAGCGCGATCCGCCGCACGCCGTCCCCCTTCCTTGAAACGTGAGCATAAGCTCACATTCGCTTTGGTAAGATATGAGCAAAAGCTCACGTTGTCAAGGAGACGAATTTGCGCCGCTCGCGGAAACACATGCCGCGCAAGAACCCGACGCAGGCCCGGAGCCGCGCCCGGGTCGAGCGGATCCTCGAGGCTGCCGCGCAGGTCGTCCAGGAGAAGGGCTACGACGGCGCGACCACGAACGCGATCGCCCGCCGCGCCAGGACCTCGATCGGCTCGCTCTACCAGTTCTTCCCGAACAAGGCCGCGCTCATGCACGCGCTCGCGCTCCGCTACACGGACGAGCTCCGCGGCCTCCTCGGGCGAGCGCTCGTCCCGGGAGTCACCGCGCTCCCGTGGCCGCAGCTCGTCGAGCGGATCATCGACGCCTTCGCGGAGTTCCACCACACGCGCGCCGGCTTCCGCGCCGTCTGGTACGGCGGCCACGTCTCGGCGGAGCTCCTCGCCTGCGCCTTCGAGGCCGGCCGCGACATCGCCGCGAGCGCCGAGCCTCTCCTCGTCCGGCTCGCTCCATCGCTCCCGGCGAAGGACCGCGCGCTCGTGGCGCGCGTCGCGACCGAGACCGTGGGCGCGCTCCTGATCCTCTCCGTCCAGGCCGAGAGCCAGGCCCACGCGGACCGCGTGATCGACGAGGCGAAGAAGGTCGTCGTGAGCTACCTCGCTCGCTATGCCGAGATCCCTGCCTCCGCCACCAAACCCTGAGGCTCTCTCGAACGACGGAAGAGCACCACGGAGGCACCGAGACACGGAGGACCCTCCGTGCCTCCGTGTCTCCGTGGTGAACCCGCGACGTTGCGGGGGGAATTCCTCCCGTCTCCCGTTTAGAATCGAGGCGTGAACGCTCGCGCTATGCTCCTCTCGCTCGTGACCGGGCTCGGGCACGTCTACCTCCGCCACTACGTCCTCGGAGCGGCGCTCCTCTCGCTCTTCCTCGTCGCCCTGAACGGCGTCTTCCTCGGGTGCGTCATCGCGTCGAACGCGACCCTGGCGCACGATCTCTTCGTCGTGAGCGTCCCCCTCGCGGCCGCGATCTGGCTGTTCGGGCTCGCCCACACCTACAAGCTCAGCTACGGGACGGACCGCGAGCGCCTCTCGCAGGAGCGCACGCGCTTCTTCAAGGACGGCCTCAAGGCTTACCTGAGAGACGACCTCGTCGCGGCCGCTCGCGCGCTCGAGAACGCGATCGAGCGGGACGTGGACCGGGAGGAGCAGGACGCCCTCTTCCACATGGGAGTCGTCGAGCTCCGCCGCTCGGAGAAGGCCGCCCGCGCGGGCGACCCGAAGTCGGTGCCTCGCGCGGGACGACTGGAAGAAATGGCGCGCCGAGGTCGCCGCCGAGAGGCGCCGCGCCCACGTCGAGGTTCGCCCCCAGGTCCTCGAGGCGGCCATGCTCAGCACGACCTCGAAGGAGAGCAGCGTCAAGAAGGACTCCTCGGACGACCAGACCCCGCTCGGCTCGGTCGCTCTCGGGGGCATGAACCTCTCGACGCGCTCCGCCCCCCGCCTGCGCTCGGCGCGCTACGAGAAGCAGGCGATCGAGGCGAGAAGAGCCGAGAAGGCCGCCGCGAAGGCACCCGAGCCGCCCCGGGAGGAGAAGAAGCCTTGAGCTTCGAGGACGAGGAGCCGCTCGTGAAGGCCAAGGACGCCTGCGGGATCTTCGGGATAGCCGGCGACCCCGAGGCCGTGGCGAAGACCTTCTACGGTCTCTTCGCCCTCCAGCACCGCGGCCAGGAGAGCGCCGGGATCGCGAGCACATCGGGGAACGGAAAGCTCGAGCTCTTCCGCGGCATGGGCCACGTCGGGCAGGTCTTCGACGAGCGCGCCCTCACCCAGCTCAAGAACCCGATCGCGATCGGGCACGTCCGCTACTCGACCATGGGGAGTTCGACGATCGCGAACGCGCAGCCCCTCGTCGCGAACACGCACGCCGGCGCCTTCGCCGTCGCTCACAACGGGAACCTCACGAACGGCCCGGCTCTCAGGAAGGATCTCGAGGAGAGGGGCTCGATCTTCCAGGCGACCGCGGACTCCGAGGTGATCCTCCACCTTCTCGCCCGGACCGCTGGCGCGAGCGACTCGCTCGATCGCGTGAGCGAGATGGCGAAGGAGCTCCGGGGAGCCTTCTCGCTCCTCATGCTCACTCCGGGCGGGATCGCGGCGGTCCGCGACGCTCACGGCTTCCGGCCGCTCTGGCTCGGGCGGACGCGCGAGGGAGCCTGGGCCTTCTCGAGCGAGACCCCGGCCTTCGACCTCACCGGAGTCGAGCCCGTGCGCGAGATCTCTCCCGGCACCGTCGTCATGGCGGGGAAGGACGGCCTGAGAGAGCTCCGCTTCGCCAAGGCCACACCGCGGCACTGTGTCTTCGAGCACGTCTACTTCTCGCGCCCCGACGGCGTCCTGTTCGGAGACGCCGTGCAGTCCGTGAGGAAGAAGCTCGGCCGAGCCCTCGCGCGCGAGCACCCGATCGCGGCCGACATCGTCGTCCCCGTGCCCGACTCGGGGAACGAAGCCGCGCTCGGCTACTCGCTCGAGAGCGGGATCCCCTACGAGCACGGCTTCATCCGGAACCACTACGTGGGCCGCACGTTCATCCAGCCCACGGCGGCGGCGCGCGCGACCTCGGCGGACTTGAAGCTCAACGTGGTCAAGACGGCCGTCAAGGGAAGACGCGTGATCGTCGTCGACGACTCGGTCGTCCGCGGCACGACCGCGCGGCGCCGCGTGCGCTACCTGAGAGACGCCGGCGCCGAGCAAGTGCACCTGCGCGTCTCGTGTCCTCCTCTCAGGAACCCGTGCTTCTACGGGATCGACTTCCAGTCCAAGGGAGAGCTCGTCGCGGCGGAGAAGACGATCGACGAGCTCGCGAAGCTCCTCGAGGTGGACTCGCTGGGCTACCTCTCCGTCGAGGGCATGCTCGCTTGCCTCTCGTCTCCTCCCGGGAATTACTGCACCGCGTGCTGGACGGGCGACTACCCGGTCCCGATCCCTCCCGGGCTCTCGAAGGGCTCCCTCGAGTGCTAGCGCGGACTTGGTGCGAGGCCCGGTCCCGGAGACGCCTTCTCCTCCTTGCCTCGCTCGTCTCGCTCGTCTCCGTCGCCGCCTGCTCGAACATCGAGAAGAAGATCGCCGACAACACCAAGCTCGAGGGCCCGGGAAAGGGCGACCTCGGCCGCGAGCTCGAGGTGCGCGTCTCGGGGAGCTCTCTGGAGCTCGCTCGGGACTTCGTCACGGCGCTGAGCCAGGACCTGGAAGCGGGCGAT
>JACQDU010000128.1 GCA_016200955.1 bacterium | reverse complement strand
GCTGGTCGAGCTCCCCGCGGCGGCCAACGAGGCCCTCAAGGCGCGCTACCCGGACGCGACCATACGGACCCACGGCTTCATCGGGAAGCACTGCTTCGCCGCGTGGGTCACGCCGCGCGGCGCCGACCGGAAGAGCAAGCTCGACGTGGGAGTCGCGTCCGACGGGAAGTTCCTCTACGTGTGCGAGCCGGTCTCGCTGGCCGATGCGCCCGCTCCCGTGCGGGAGAAGGCGCTCGCGCGCGCGGGAGAGACGAAGCCGGAGACGGTCTCGCGCATCGTCTACCTCTCTCGCGCGGAGCGGCCGCTCTTCGCGGTGACGCTGGCCGAAGGCGCGCTCGTCCTCGACAAGGACGCCGGCGTGATCGCCGATCCGGCCGTCAACTCGCCGGCCGTGCCCGAGCTCGTCCGGAAGGCGATCGCGGCGCGCTTCCCGCTCGCCAAGGAGTGCAAGCCGAGCGGGGCGCTCGCCCTGAGCTGGTGGAAGACGTACGAGTTCGACATCGAGGCGACGCAAGGGAAGGTCAAGCGGAGCGTCTCGCTGTCGATCCTCTTCGACGGCCGGATCCTCTCCGAGGTCGAGCCGATCGACCGGGCCGCGCTCCCGCCGGCGGTCAAGAAGGGCTTCGCCGCATCGAGGTACGGAAAGCTCCCGCTCGCGAGCGCGACGCGCGTCGTCGAGGACGAGCGCGTGACGTTCGAGCTCGCGGTGGAGAAGGACGGCCAGAAGCACGTCCTCGTGCTCGACGCGGACGGGAAGGTCGTCCTGGACGGCGATCCCTCCGCCCTCAAGCTCACGTCCACGGCCTTCCGGCACGGGGGAGAGATCCCCGTCGTCCACACGGCGGAGGGCAAGGACACGTCGCCGCCGCTCGCGTGGACGGGCGTTCCGCAAGGGACGAAGAGCCTCGTCCTCGTGGTCGACGACCCCGACGCGCCGGACCCGAAGGCGCCCAAGCAGACGTGGGTCCACTGGCTCCTCTACGACATCCCGCCCGACGCGAAGGGGCTCCCCGCCGGCGTCGCCGCGAAGGACCTCCCGAACGGCACGCGTGCGGGGAAGAACGACTTCGAGCAGACGGCTTACGGAGGCCCCTCGCCTCCGATCGGGCGGCACCGCTACTTCCACAAGCTCTACGCGCTCGACGTGGTCTTGCCCGACCTCCAGTCCCCGACGAAGGCCCAGCTCGAGAGGGCCATGAGAGGTCACGTCCTCGCGAAGGCGGAGCTCGTCGGGACTTTCGAGAGCAAGGCTCGCTGAGGCGCCGGCCGGAGTATCTTGAGCGGGCGAGGCTGCCATGAAGGAACCCGAGCGCGCCGGGAGCGACGAGGACCTGCTCCTCGCCTACGCCCAGGGCGATCGGTCGGCCCTCGAGCGGCTCGTCGAGCGGATCCACGCTCCCGCATACCGCCTCGCGCGCCGCTTGACCGGCGATCCCGGAGCGGCCGAGGACGCCGTCTCTCTCGCCTTGATCGCCCTCGTCCAGGGAGCGCCGCGCTTCCGGCGAGGGCAGCCCTTCTCGCCCTGGTGGATGACGATCCTCATGAACCGGATCCGCAACGAGAAGCGCGCACGCGCGCGCCGCGCCCGTCACGAGGCGCGCGCCGCCAGCCTGCGGCCCGAGCCCGCGCAAGCGGCCCCTCTCGAGCGCCGCGAGGTCGAGGAGAGCCTCGCGCTCCTCCCGCTCGAGCTGAGCACGCCGCTCGTCCTCCACTTCTACGAGGGCCACACGCACGAGGAGGTCGGGCGGATCGTCGGGTGCCCGACGGGCACGGCCTCCTCCCGGATCCGGCGCGGGCTCGAGGAGCTGCGAGGGTCGCTCGTCGGGGCGGGCTTCGGGGTCGCGAGCCTCGCGGCGCTCGAGCCCTTCCTCCGAGGCGGCGGGCCCATCGAGGTGCCACTCCCGCCCTCCGTCGCCAGGCTCGAGGCGACCGCCAAGGCCGCCGCCGCGGGAGCGAGCGCCGTCAAGCTCGTCGCGCTCGCGCTCGTCGTCCTTCTCGGAACGGCCATCGCGTCGGCGGCGCTCGTCGCGAGAGGAGCGCTCTCATCGAGCCAGCTCGGGACGGCGCCTTCCGTCTCGGGGAGCGCGACGGCTTCTCCTCCCGGGACGCGGGTCGCGGAAGCGAACCCGGGTCGGGGCGACGAGAGCTCGCCCGGGCCTCGAGGCATGTCCGACGGGAGTCGCGGAGCTGCCTCTCCGGGCGAGACCAAGCTCGCCGGACGCTCCGGACCGAGCGCGACGAACGAAGTCGCCGTGCTCGTCCGCGACCGCGACGGAATACCGGTCCGCGACG
>JACQDU010000267.1 GCA_016200955.1 bacterium | reverse complement strand
GGAGGAGATCGACCTCGCCGAGCTCACCGACGAGGACGAGGATAAGTCGGAGAAGAAGGACGAGCTCGAGGAGCTCGAGCTCGACGACGCCCCCGAAGCCGAGGAGGAGGAAGAAGCCGAGGCCGAGGAAGAAGAAGCCGAGGAGGCGGAGAAGCCCCGCAAGCGCGAGGAGATCCCCGACGACCTCGAGCTCGACCTCGCGGGCGATGACGACGAGGAAGAGGAAGAAGCCGAGGAGGAGGAGGAGGAGAAGCCCGCGAAGAAGGGCCCGCCTCCCAAGGCGAAGAAGAAGACCGACCTCGAGTCGAACCTGGACGAGATCGACCTCGACGAGATCTCGGACCTCGACGCCGACGACAAGAAGAAGAGCGACGACGAGAACATCGAGCTCGACCTCGAGGACGAGGACGACGACGAGGACACGAAGAAGCCCGCAAAGAAGAAGAAGTGAGCGGAGCCAACAGAGCGAGTCCGGTGGTGAGCGAAGCGGCTCGTGGCTGAGCTCGCGCTCGAGGTCAAGGAGCTCGTCAAGGTCTACGACCCGAAGAAGCGAGGGAAGCACGCGGGGACCGGCCCCGTGCGCGCGCTCGACGGGCTCTCGCTCGAGGTGAGGGAGGGCGAGCTCCTGGGCGTCCTCGGCCCGAACGGAGCGGGGAAGACGACGGCGATGCGCACGATCGCCACGCTCGTCCGGCCGACCTCGGGCACCGTGAAGATCGCGGGCGTCGACGTCGAGAGAGAGCCCGACCGCGCGCGCATGCTCCTCGGCTACGTCTCCCAGGAGATCGCGCTCGACCGGCTCCTCACGGTTCGCGAGCACCTCGTGCTCGCCGCCCGCCTGCACCGCCTCACCTCGAGCGAGGCGCGGAAGCGGGCGGACGAGGTCCTCGCCCTCGTGAGGCTCGAGGAGAAGGCGGACGTTCGCTCGAGGAAGCTCTCGGGGGGCATGAAGAAGCGCGTGGAGCTCGGCATGGGCCTCGTGCACCACCCGAAGCTCCTCGTGCTCGACGAGCCGACGGTCGGCCTCGACCTCGACTCGCGGCGCGCGCTCTGGGACTTCCTGCAAGGCCTCAAGGCGAGCGGGACGGGAGTCCTCCTCGCGACGCACTCGATCGAGGAAGCCGAGCGCCTCTCGGACAAGGTCGCGATCGTCGACCGCGGGAGAGTCCAGAGAGTCGGCGCTCCGGCGGAGCTCAAGGCGGAGACGAAGGGAGACGTGCTCGAGGTCGTCCTCGAGGGCGCTCTCCCCGACGACGGCTTCCTCGAGGAAGCGAAGAAGCTCGAGGGCGCGCGCGCCGTGACGCGCACGCGCGACGGCTTCGAGGTCGCGACGGACGAGGGCGCTCGCACGTTCGCCTCGCTCGCCGCTCTCCTCACCGCTCGCGGGCGCGCGGCCCGGAGCATCACTTACAGGAAGCCGACGCTCGAGGACGTCTTCCTGAGAGTCGCCGGCCGCGAGTTCCGGGAGGAGCCCGTGTGAGCCACTTCCTCTCCGACACCCGGGCTCTCACGACGCGCTGGCTCATCCACATGAAGCGCGACTCGGCGAGCATGATGCTCGGCCTCTTCCAGCCTCTCCTCTGGCTGTTCCTCTTCGGCGGCCTCATGCGAGGCTTCGTCGGGCAAGCCGGCCTCGCCGCGAGCTTCGGGAACGTGGACTACCTCACGTTCTACACCGCGGGAGTGCTCGCCTTCACCATGCTCACGAACGCCGTCATGGGAGGGCTCCCGATCGTCTTCGACATGGAGTTCGGCTTCATCGACAAGGTCCTCTCGTCGCCCGTCTCGCGCTCGTCGATCGTCGTCTCGCGCTTCGTCTACGTCACGCTCTACTCGCTCCTCCAGGCGTTCTTCGTCCTCGCCTGCGCCTTCCTCATGGGAGCGCGCTTCCAGGGAGGCGTCGAGTGGCCGCTCGTCCTCCTCGGGATCGCGGGGTTCGGAGCGCTCCTCGCGGCGGGCATGACGGCGCTCTCGCTGGCGCTCGCGTTCGCGGCGCCGAGCCACACGCTCTTCTTCTCCGTGATCGCTTTCCTCCTGACGCCCTTCCTCTTCGTCTCGTCGGCGTTCGTCCCTCTCTCGAAGCTCCCCGAGGGGCCGATCCGTTTCGTGGCGACGTGGAATCCCCTGACGCACGCGATCGATCCCATCCGGGCGCTCATGTGCGGGGAGCAAGCCGTGGGCGGCGACCCGTCCTACGTCTTTCATTGCGTATCACTTGCGGTATTCGATCTCCTCGCGATCGCCCTCTCGGTGGCCGTCATCAAGCGACGCCTCGACTGAGAGCGGGGAGCGCGCCGACTCTCTTGCATTATGAATAAATGCAACCCGTTGTGACGCGAGACCGCTTTGCAATAATGCACCTCTAAGGCACGAAGCCACGCCGGGGGGAGCGGTTGCGCACAGAGTCAGCGGCGCATCGCAGCGACGACTTCGCTCGCCGTCTTCGCGCCTCGCTCAAGCGATCCGGTATCACGCAGGCGCGCCTCGCGCGCCTCGCCGACATCGACCAGAGCTCGATCTCGCGTTACCTCCGCGGCCAGTGCGAGCCCAACCTGCGCCAGTTCCGCGCGATCGCGCACGCGCTGAAGGTGAAGCCGCGCTACCTGCTCGGAGACGACACCGATCCGGTCGTCGCCGTGCAGGGGCACGCCAACGGGCACTTCTACATGTTCGTCCGCGGGCGCCTCATCGGCGAGTACACGGGGCCGAGCTTCGGGTGCTCCTGCGTCGCCCTCGTCGAAGGCGACGAGGGACTCGCGCTCCTCCAGGCGAACGGCGTGCTCGGCGTCGCCGGCCGAGCCCTTCGCGTCTTCACATCTTCGCGTCTTCGCGTTCCCGGTTCCCGACACCGCGCCGGGCGTTCATGGTCGCGAGTCGCAATCATGCTGAATTGCGCCCGGTCATCTAGCTTCCCGCGAGCCCGTCCTCGACCGCGCGCGCGTCGTTCTCGGCGGCGGCCGCGGTTTCGGGCGAGATGATGAGAGGAGAGTAACGCGCCTCGTGGAAGGCGCGCGCGAGCCGCGCGGCGCTCTCCTCCGCGGCGGGAGCGCGCGCGGTCACGGCCCGCGCCACGTCGAGCGGCGCCTGCCCGGGCGAGCGCCGCACGCCCCTCCGCACGAGAGCGCGCAGGTGCTCGAGGTAGCGGCGGACGACGCGGAGCCTCGGGCCCTCGGGCCAATCGCGAACGTCGATCGCGGCCTCCTGGGGAAGACGCTCGCTCGGGAGAGCGCGCGAAACCTTAAGCTCCTCGGGCGGGAGCTCGGCTCCCTTCCTGCGCAGCTTCTCCATGAGGATGTGCCAGAGGGCCCAGACGAGCGGCACCGCGATCACGAGGAGGAACGTCTCGAACAGCGGTATCTGCGCTTGACCGTGGGCGGGGCGCGAGCCCGAGTCCGAGACGAGGACGGGGAAGGTCCGCTCGAGCGGAGGCAGGAGCGCGGAGGCTCCCGAGAATGCGAGGGCGCCCGCGAGGAAGATCGCGCAGGCCGCGACGATCGGGAGCGCGAGCGCCGCGCGCGGCGCGTTCGGCGGCGGCTGCCACCCCGGCCGCGCGCTCCTCACGTCGAGCGTGCGGTCGAGCGCGGCGGCGATCGCGACGAGGCCGAAGACCGGCACGAGGGCCCAGGCCGCCCGGTCGTCGAGCACCGCTCCGGCAAGCGCGGCCCAGCCTGCGGCGAGGATCACGATCGCGCGCACGCGGGGCACGTGCACGAACAGCGCGAACGGCGCTTGCAGGAGGAGGACCGCCTCGAGCGCCTTCCACCGGATCGCGTAAGGGAAGAAGAGCGTGAGCACGAGCAAGAATCCCACGAGGAGAGGCGAGAACCTCCTCGCGAACCTCGCGCGCGGCGCGTCCTCCGCCTCGGGGCTCCTCTCCTCGCGCGCCGAGAGCCACGCGGGGAGCAGCGTGAGCGCGAGCACGGCCGCCACGTTCCTCAGGGCGAGCAGCGGCTCGACGACCTGGCCTTCCCCGTCCGAGAGGAGAGCCGCCGGCACGAAGGCGCACGCCGAGGCGAGCCCGAGCGCGAGCGAGCGGAGGCCGCGCTCCGCGTCCGCGCGGAACGCGGGCGCGGGCGGAGGCGCGCGGAAGGCCGCCTCCCAGGCCTGCTCCGCGCTCCGGCGCGCGCGCGCCTCCTGCGCCGAGAGGGCGGCGAGCTGTTCGGCGGTGATCTTGATCCGGGCGTCCCTCACCGTCTCCTCCAGACGCCGCCGTAAGGGTGGACGAAGCGCGCTCCCAGGTCCTCGACCTGGGGCACCACGTAGACGAGGGCGCCTTCTCCCGCGAGGGCGTCGGCGGCGACGGGCAGCTCGACGATCTCGTCCCGGCTCTTCTGCTGCTCCTTGAAGACGGCGAGGAAGGTCCGCTCCGCTAGGAGGACGGCGACGACCGAGCAGCCGCGCGCGTGGAGCGCCGCGACGCTCTCCGTGCGCTTCTTCACCTCCTGATCCGCCGAGGAGAAGATCACGAACGCCGTGCTCCCGGGAGGGAGAGACGGCGCGCTCCTCTCGAGGAAGTCCTCGAGCGGGAGCTCGCCCTCCGGCTTCACGTGAGCGAGCTCCTCGAGGACGAGCGCGAGGTGCCGCTCTCCGCTCCCGGGAGGGACGAGCACGAGCTCCTTCCCGTGAGCCATGAGCCGCACGCGGTCTCCTTGCTGGAGGTAGCTCGCGGCGGCGCTCGCGGCGATCCGGACCGACGTCTCGAGCGTCGAGCGCCTCCCGAGCCCGCGGAGCGTGCGGCGGTCGAGGTCGAGGAAGATCGTCACGTCGCGCGCGTGCTCCAGCTCGAGCTCGAGCACGGCGAGCTTTCCTCTCCTGGCCGTCGTCGGCCAGTGCACGCGCCGGAGCGAGTCGCCCGGCCGGTACTCGCGCACCGAGAGCGCCTCGGTGCTGTGCCCCGCGACGCGCGAGGTCGCG
Organism: bacterium; assembly: GCA_016200955.1. GTDB lineage: Bacteria > Planctomycetota > J058 > J058 > JACQDU01 > JACQDU01. Next base: position 3,449 of record JACQDU010000267.1, on the reverse strand, counting down.
CTCGACGCCCACGGGATCCCTTGCCCCGCCGCCGGGAGCGCGGGCAGCGGGACCGCGCGCGGGTAGACCAGGAGCGGCGCCGTCTCCCTGAGGCTCACGTCCTTCGGGAAGAGGCCGAGCGGGCACGCGACGCGCGCGTGCGCGGGGCCGATCGCGTACGTCCCTCGCTTCGCGGAGCAGCTCCCCTGGTAGCGGGCGAGCGCGCGCGTCCTTCCCGGGAGGAAGGCCGGGAGAGGCGTTCGCCGGCGAGGCTCCTTGTCGGGGACGAAGAAGTCCTCGACCTCCGGGTGGACGAGCGGGAGGAAGCCCCGGTTCTCGACGCCGAACGTGACCTCGACGTCGTCGTCCTCGAACGCGCGCGAGGTCATGCGGCGCGTGACGAAGACGCTCCTCGCGGCGATCCTCGGGTAGATCCAGAGGAGAACGAGCACGCACGCCTGCGCGATCCCGCAAGCGAGCACGATCCTCACCTGGAGCGCGGCTCCCCAGACGATCGCGAGCGCCGCGAGCGAGACGAGGACGCGCGCCGTGCCGCGCGCCGCGGAGGGAGAGCCCTCGAGCGTCACGGTCCGGGCGGCGGGACGCCGGCGATCGAGATCGGGACCAGGACCTTCTCGAGGACGTCGTCCGTCACGCGAGCCGCCGAGAGCCCGGCGAGGCGAGCGCGCGGCTCGATGATCAATCGGTGGTCGAGCGCCGCGTGAGCGACTCCCTTCACGTCCTCCGGGATCGCGAACCGACGCCCTTCGAGGAAGGCGCGCGCCTGCGCGGCTCGCGCGAGCCAGATCGCCGCGCGAGGGCTCGCTCCCAGGAGGACGTCGCGGCGGCCTCGCGTGGCCTCGACGAGCTCGGCCACGTAGCGCCGGAGGCTCACCTCGAGGCTCACGCTCCTCACGGTGGCCTGGACGTGGGAGAGGTCCTTGCTCGAGGCCACCGGCCGGAGGTCCTCGAGGGGATGCCGGACCTGCTGCGCTCCCAGGACCTCGACGAGCATCGAGACGGACGGATAGCCCATGTCCACTCGCAGCGCGAAGCGGTCGAGCTGGGCTTCGGGGAGAGGGAAGGTCCCCTGCTGCTCGATCGGGTTCTGCGTGGCGACCACGAAGAAGAGGTCCGGGAGCGGCCGGACGACGCCGTCCGCGGTCACGGTCCTTTCTTCCATGCTCTCGAGGAGGGCGCTCTGCGCGCGCGGCGTCGCGCGGTTGATCTCGTCCGCGAGGAGGACCTCGGTGAAGACGGGGCCCTCGCGGAACTCGAAAACGAGGTCCTTCGGGTTGAAGACGGAGACTCCCGTCACGTCCGAGGGGAGGAGGTCGGGCGTGAACTGGATCCGCGTGAACCGCGCGTCGAGCGAGCGCGCGATCGCTCGCGCGAGGAGGGTCTTTCCGGTGCCGGGGACGTCCTCGATGAGGAGGTGCCCTCTCGCGAACAGCGCCAGGAGCGCGAGGCGGACGCGGTCGTCTTTCCCGAGGATGACTCTCCTGACGCTCGCCTCGAGCGCTCGCGCGATCGAGACGGCTCTCTCCCAGTCGGGCTCGGGCATGGCTGTTATTTCACCATTTGCGGGGGGATGCCCCCCCGCATTCCCCCTAGACCCCGAGCGTTTGCTGGAGAGCGTGCGAGCGGTCGCTCCGGTCTTGTGCACAGGGAGCCTCCGTACTCCCAGGGGCGGCCTCGCGTCGAGGGGAAGGGCTCCCCCGCATTCCCCCTAGACCCCGAGCGCTTGCTGGAGAGCGTGAGGGCGCTCTCTCCGGTCTCGTGCACAGGGAGCCTCCGTGCCCCCGGGGGGCGCGCCCGCATCGAGGACCTCTCAGGAGAGCTTCTTCTCCTTCGCGGGAGCCGGCGCGAGGACGACGAGGGCGGTCGATCCGTACTCGCGCCGCATGACGAGCTCGAGCCCCATGAGAGCGAGCTCGCCCTCGATGCGGAAGGACTCCGACGGAGTCTCGAGCGCCACGCGCGCGCCGGGGGAGAGGAAGCCCTCGAGCGTACCCAGCTCCCGGAGGATCTTCCTCACGTCGGCCTCTCCCGGCCCCGGAGGGCGGCGAAGGAGCGGGAACGGCGGGTCCATGAGGACGAGGTCGAACGGCGAGAGGCCCGCCTGGTGGAGCCCCAGCACGCCGCGCGCGAGGTCGTAGCGGCGGACGAGGGCTCGCTCTCCCATGCCGAGCCGCTCGACGTTCTTCGCGATCGTCGCGAGGCAGACGGCCGCGCTCTCGACGAAGACGGCGCGCATCGCTCCCCGCGAGAGGGCCTCGAGCCCGAGCGAGCCGGAGCCCGCGAACAGGTCCACGACGCTCGCTCCCAGGACGAGGTCGGCTCCGAGGATGTTGAAGAGCGCCGTCCTCACCTGATCGCGCATGGGCCGCGCGATCGTGCCCGGGGGAGCCTCGATCTTCGCGCCGCGGCGCTCGCCGCCTATGATCCTCACGCTACTTCTTGGCGTCGCGCTCGGGGAGGAGCTTCGCTCGGCCCTCCTTCTGCCACCAGCTCCACCAGTCGCCCTTCGAGTAGTCGAAGTCGCGGCCCGTGATCTTCTTCAACGCCGCGAGCGCGAGGCTCGAGTCGTGGTAGACGGACTGTCGCGCGCGCGCGGCCTCCTCCTCGTGATAGCCGCCGAAGGCGCCCTCGCGGAGAGCGGCGCCCGAGCCTCCTCGCAGGATCACGTGGTCGTCGGGATCCACCTCGACGGTGCGCTCGACCCTGATGTAAAGGCCTTCGATCAGGTAAGGAACGGTCTCCGGGTCCGCGACGACGACGAGGGCCTCGGCCGCGCGGTCGCGCTTCTGGGACCTCCTGTGGAAGAGGGCCTGGACGACGTCCGTGCGAGCGGGCACGTCTGCCGTCGCCCAGAGCGCGGCGGCCGCCGCTTGCCGCACGGAGCGGTCCGCGTCGTCGAGCACGACCTGCGCGAGCCGCGCCGCGGAGCTCTTCTGCTTGAGCTTTCCCAGGAGCTCGACGAGGGACCTTCTCACCTCGGCGTTCGTGTCGCCGAGGCGCTCCTCGACGAGAGGAGCGACGAGGTCCGCGTCGTCCTTCGCGAGCGCGTCGAGCGCGGCGCGCGCCTGCGCTCCGCTCGCGCCGGCGTGCGCGAGGTTCATGGAGATCGAGATGAGCGTCTTCCTGACCTCGCCCGAGCGGCGGATCTTCTTCGCCTCGGCGGCGGTGACCCAGACGCCGTTCACCTTCTCGAAGCCGAGCTTCTTCCTCAGGTCGGCTTCCGTGATCCAGGCGCCGTTGTCTTTCACATAGCCCAGGTCTTTCCTGGCCTCCGCGTGATCGGGGGAGAGACGGATCACCTCCTCGAGGAGCTCCCTCTGCTCCTTCGCGAGGTTCTGCTCCTTGCACCACTGCGCGAGCGCGTAGCGCGGCTCGGGATCTCCCGGGAAGAGGTCGGCCTTCTTCTTCTCGTAGGTCTCGCGGAGGCTCTCGCCCTTGTCGATCCTCTT
>JACQDU010000251.1 GCA_016200955.1 bacterium | reverse complement strand
GGCGCTCGCGGCGAGCGTGGCGGTCGTTCTCGCGGGCGCCGTGGGCCGGCTCCTCCGAGGAGCGCGACGAAGGAACGTCGCGCTCACGGGAGCGCTCGCCTTCGGGCTCGCGGTCCCGGCTCCTCTCGTGGGTCTCGGGCTCATAGCGCTCTGGAACCCGGGGAGGCGGCCGGCCGCCCTGGACGCGAGCTTCCTCGCCCTGCTCGCGTCGAGCGTCTTCTCGCTGAGAGCCTGGGTCTACGACGGCGTCTCCGTCCTCGTGCTCGGCTATCTCGCCCGTTTCCTGCCGATCGCGGTCGTGCTCGCGCGCTCGAGCTTCGCGCGCGTGCCGCCGGAGCTCGAGGAAGCGTCCGCGCTCTCGGGAAGGACGCGAGGCGAGAGGGCTCGCTCGGTCGTGCTTCCCCTCGCCGCGCCCGGGCTCGTGGCTTCGTGGGTCGCCGTCTACGTCCTCGGAGTCGCGGAGTTCGGGACGAGCGTGCTCGTCTCGCCTCCCGGCGCGGGAGTTCTGTCCGTGAGCGTCGTGAACCAGGTCCACTACGGCCAGGGACCCGCCGTCGCCGCGGAAGCGCTCCTTCTCCTGGGAGCGGTCGCTCTCCCCGCGGCTCCCGTGGCCCTCGTCGCGCTCGCGCTCGCCCGTTGCGCGAGAGGAGCGGCCGCATGAGCGCGAGGCCCGCTCTCCGCGCGAGCGATCTCACACGGAGATTCGAGAGCGCCACGGCTCCCGCGCTCGATCGCGTGAGCTTCTCCCTCGAGGAAGGCGAGCGCCTCGCCGTGCTCGGCCCTTCCGGGAGCGGGAAGACGACTCTCCTCCGCCTCCTCGCGGGTCTCGACGCGCCGGAAGACGGGAAGATCGAGATCGGAGGCAAGCTCGCGTCGTCTCCCGGGAAGATCGACGTGGCGCCCGAGCGCCGCGAGGTCGCGCTCGTCTTCCAGGGGCTCGCGCTCTTCCCTCACATGAGCGCGGCGGCGCAGGTCGCGTTCTTCGCGCGCGCGAAGGCGAAGCGCGCGCGCGCCGAGGAGCTCCTCTCGAGGATCGGCCTGGGCGCGCGCCTCGATGCGAGGCCCGACGAGCTCTCGGGCGGGGAGCGGCAGCGCCTCGCCGTGGCGCGAGCGCTCGCTCAGGAGCCGAGGCTTCTCCTCCTCGACGAGCCGTTCTCGAATCTCGACCGCGAGAGACGCGCCGTCCTGAGAGACGACCTGCGAGCGCTCCTCGACTCTCTCCAGACGACGGTCGTGCTCGTGACTCACGCGCGCGAGGACGCGCTCGCGCTCGCCTCGCGGCTCCTGATCCTAGACGCCGGCCGCGCCGTCGCGCACGGGTCGATCGAAGACCTCGTCCTTCACCCTCGCCGCGCGGAGGTCGTGCGAGCGCTCGCGCTCGGAGCGGTCGTGCGCGGCTCCGTCTCCGGGCCGGGCGAGGTCTCGACTCCCTTCGGCCCCGCCCGCGCTCGCCTCGACGGACAGCGAGGCTCGCTCGCTCTCCTCGTCCGGCCCGAACAGGCGCGCGTTCTCGGAGAAGACGAGCTCGGCGGGACGCCGGGCGAGGTCGTCTCGCTCGACCTCGTGGCGCCGGAGGCGCGCTCTCTCAGGCACGAAGCTCTCGTGCGCGTGGGAGAGGAGAAGCTCCGGGCGCGGGTCGCGGCTCCGCTCCCGACCACGGGCGCTCGCGTGCGCGTGGCGCTCGAAGGGGAGCTGGAGCCGCTCGAGGGGTGAGCGCGCCCGTCGTCGATGTGAGAGAGAACCGCGGAGGCGCTGAGAGCGCCGAGAATTCGCAGAGGGCTGAGAGCAGTCCTTCGCGCGCCCTCGGCGACCTCCGCGCCTCCGCGGCATCGAATCACATGACGCGGCCGGCGCTTCGAGACTCTCAGCCCGCCGCCCTGGCGTCCGGGCGAGAAGGCCTGGCGTCCGTGGAGGCGGGCGCCGTGCGGCGGGGATGCTTGATCTCGCTCCTCCGCTTGCCGCCCGCCTTCTTGTACTCCTCCGAGTTTCGCCCGTACTTCGCGGCGATTCCCGCGAGGACGCGCTCGAGCTGATCCTGGCCCTTTCGCTCCGAGGCCCGGACGGCGTCGAGCGCGACGTCGGCCTTGGTCAGGAGCGTGTTGTAGGCCCCGAGATCGGCCTCGAGCTTGTTTCGCGCCTCCGTGAGGCTCTTGACGCCGACCCCACCGTCGAGCACGAGGTGGGAGTCGATCGTCTTGATGCCCAGGAGTCGCCTGTCGGCCCGTGAGACGTACTTGGATTCTCGCTTCGCTTTGGACATTGCTGTCCTCCTTCGCCCTGAGATACGACCCCCGCCATGGACGGGCGGCCGCTCGAGAGAATCTTTCAACACTCTCCACGCCCTCTCGCACCTCGGGCGCATCTCGAGGACCGACGGGGCCCGGGAGTCGCGAAGGGCGAGCGCGGTTCGAGCCGTCCAGCACGCGTTCCTCGCGAACGTGCACGCGTTCCTCGCGAACGTGCAGGCGTTCCTCGCGAACGTGCACGCGTTCCTCGCGAACGTGCACGCGTTCCTCGCGAACGTGCACGCGTTCCTCGCGAACGCGCACGCGTTCCTCGCGAACGTGCACGCGTTCCTCGCGGACGCGCACGCGTTACTCGAAGACGCGCGAGCGTTTCCCGCGAACGCGCGCGCTCTCCCTCACCTCCCGGCCTCGAGGTGAGGACTCGAATCGCTCGAGCCCCTACCCCGCGGGAAGCCGAGCTGCCAGAATCGTCGCGTGTCGCGGACCACGAAGCCCGCTCTCCTGACGCCGGGGCAGATCCTCAAGGTGACTCCGCCCGCGGGGAGCTCCTTCGACGTCGTCATCACGCGGCCCCTCGGGCAGACGAAGACCGTCTTCCTCGGGAAGCGGCTCGGCGACGACTCGCCGCTCGTCCTCAAGGTGCCGCGCGGGCGCCCGGGCATCGAGGACCGGATCGAGCGCGAGATCACGGGCCAGTTCTCTCACCCGAACATCGTCCGGCTCCTCGGGACGTCCGTCCACGGCGGGCGAGCGATCCTCGTCCTGCCCAAGCTCTCGCCGAACCCTCTCCTCCTCTTGAACGAGCCCCACGTGAGGTCGCGGCTCACGCGAGACCCGGGGACGAAGTACTTCCCGGTGCCGCCGAACGTCGCGATCGAGCTCGTCGTCGAGCTCCTGCGGGCGCTCGAGCACATCCACGGAGCCGGCTTCGTCCACAACGACGTCAAGATCTCGAACCTCCTCGTGGAGCCCGCCGTCCGCGCCTCGGGAGTGCGCTCGCTCGCGAGCGTCGCGGGCGGCCAGTATCGCGGCGTCCTCATCGACCTGGGAGCCGCGCGCTCGCGCGCCTTCCTCGACGACGTGAGGACCGGAAGGATCGACACCGACTTCGTGCCGCCCCAGCTCACGCCGGCTTACGCGGCGCCCGAGGTCCTGACGACTCAGGCGCGCCCCGTCTTCGGGCCCGCGGCCGACATGTACGCGGCGGGCCTCACGGCCTACGCGCTCTACTCGGGCCACTACCCTTACGACCACCTCGACCCGCCGCCCTCCTTCCTCGACTTCCAGGAAGTCGCCGCGCTCAAGTCGCGGGAGAGGCGAGGCGAGATATCTCCGTGCGACCTGAAGTCGCTCGAGTGGGCGCCGTATCACGACGTGGAGCTCCTCTCGCGCGACACGACGAGGAGCGCGATCGAGGACAGCCTGCGCGACCTGATCCGGCGCATGACCTCGGCCGACCCCACGAAGCGGCCGACCGCGGCCAAGGCCCGCTCCGAGCTCGAGTGGGTCTTCCGGATCGACCAGAGGCGAGGGAAGGAGTTCGCGGGAGCTTGCTCGATCCTGCGCCTGCGCCCCGAGAACCGCTTCACCGAAGCGAAGCCGCCCGACAGCGAGACGCCCGGTCTCCAGACGGACCGGGCCGAGGCCGGGGCTTACACGTCGTCTTACTCGCGCGATCAGTACGACGTGACCTCGAATCCCATGGCCGACGACCCGTCGATCGAGCGCGCCTGGAGCCGCGCCGCGCCCGCGACCGGGCAGATCTCGAACGAGACGCTCATCCGTTACGCACTCCGCGCCGTCGAGGGCCTCGTCGCGGCGCAGGAGCCGGCCGCGCCCTTCCCCCCTCCCGCGCCTCCGCCCGCTCCCTCGAGCGAGGGGAGCGAGTACGACGCGATCCTCAAGGTGATCGGCGCCGCTCTCGGGAGCGGCCTGCCGCAGCCCGAGCCCCCGCCTCCGCCGCCGCGCTCGACCACGCGCTTCGACGGGACGCAGATGCTCGCGGACGACCCGCACGCGTGGCATCGCGGCGGCCCCGAGCTCACGCCGAGCGCGGGCGTGCTCCTCCCCTACGGCGACCCGTCGCAGCCCCTCGCCCAGGCCGCGCTCGAGGCGGGCCTCGCGCCCGGGATGCCTCTCGAGCTCGGGCCGCGCGAGGTCCGGGAGACGCAGCTCTTCTCCATGCGAGACGTCTGGCTGATCGCGGCGCTCGCGCGCTCGGGGCTCGTCACGCCCGAGCTGATCGTCGAGGCCCTCGACGCTCACGTGAAGGAGAAGCGGCCGCTCCGCAAGATCCGCGACATGAAGGACAAGATCGCG
>JACQDU010000127.1 GCA_016200955.1 bacterium | reverse complement strand
CGCGCTCGGCGCGTTCGTGACGGCGCTCTACCTCACGTGGCGCGAGCCGCCGCGAGCGCAGGGGAAGCTCGTCCTCGCCTCGGTCGCGGTCTACGGCCTCGCGATCGCCGCGTTCGCCGTCGTCGACAGCTTCGCGCTGGGGCTACTCCTCCTCGCGATTTACGGCGTCTCGGACACGGTGAGCATGGTGATCCGCAACGTCGTCCGCCAGGAGGTCACGCCCGACGAGCTCCGCGGCCGCATGATCTCGGTGAACATGATCTTCTTCATAGGAGGCCCGCAGCTCGGCGAGCTCGAGGCGGGCCTGCTCGCGCGCTTCGTGGGAGTGCGGGCGTCCGTGCTCTGGGGCGGTCTCGCGTGCACGATCGTCGCGCTCGCCTACGCGATCCGCGCGCCGTGGCTCCGGCGCCACGTCCGCATCCCGACGGGGCCCGCTCCCGCTCCTTCTCTCATCGAGAAGGGAGAGGGGAAGAAGGAGGAGAGAGCGCCGTCGGGCCCCGCGGCCTGATCGCGCACTCGCCCGTCGGCTGATGCGAGAGAGAACCGCAGAGGCGCCGAGCGCGCGGAGGACTCGCGGAGAGCCGAATCCAGACGCCGTCTCTGCGCGGCCTCGGCGAACTCCGGGCCTCCGCGGCTATCTCACCACTTTCAAGCCGCTCCGAGTCGCGCTCCCGGGACGACGCGAGGAGCGCGTGGCCTCAGGCCCCCGCGACCTCGGCGATGCCGTTCGAGATCACGACGACGCCGCTCTGGTTCTTGACGGTGAAGCCGTAGGTCGTCTTGCCCTCGCGCCGCTCGACCTCCCAGCCTTCGGTCGTCAAGCGGTCTCCCATGAGGACGGGCTTCGCGAAACGGACGGCGAGGCGCTTCAAGCGAGTGGCGTCGCCTTTCAGGACCTCGTCCACGACGGCCTTCTGCGCGAAGGCCATGGTGCAGAGGCCCTGGAGGATCACTCCGGGGAGGCCGGCCATCTTCGCGACGCTCTCGTCGGTGTGGATCGGGTTGTTGTCGCCCGACGCCTGCGCGTAGCGGAGGCTCTGATCGCGGGTGACCTCGGTGACCTGCTTCCACGCGATCTTCCGGCCGGCGCTCTCGTCTTCCTCTTTCTTGGGAGAGTCGTCCTTCTTCCCCGACTTCTCGCCGCGGATGAACATCGTCGAGCGCGCGCGCACGGCGAGCTCGCCGTCCACGTTGAGACGGAGCTGCACGTGGAGGAGCTCGCCCGTCGATTTCTCCTCGACGCCGGTGATCGTCGCGCGGAGAGCGCACAGGTCCCACGGGCGGAGCGGCCGGAGGAACTCCATGTCCTGCTCGCCGTGGACGAGGCGGAGGAGATCGGCGTTGAGGCCGGGCTCGGCGACGACCTTGAAGAGGACGTCTTTCCCGAGCTTCACCGCGAAGAGCGGAGGCGCCACGACTCCACCCGACCGCTTGCCATCGGTGTAGACCGGGTTCTCGTCGTTCGTCGCGAGAGCGTACGCCTTCGTCTCCTCGCCCTTCACCCACGCGTGACCGCCGGAGTAACTGTTGCCGACGTAGCTCCGATTCAGCCCCTTCCCTTGAGGTTTCGCGGGAGGAGCGCTCGAGGCCGGCGCGGGCGAGCCGCCGGACTTCGCGAGCTCGGCCGCCTTCTTCATGTCGAAGGCCCGGCCGAACTTCATCATGTCGCCCAGGTTCGAGGCCGTGATCTTCTGCTGCATGAAGGCCTGCTCGGCCTTGAGCTCGCCCGCCACGACCTTGGCGTAGGTCTCGACGTCGGTCTTCACGACGCACGTGGGAGAGCCGGCCTTGCCCTTCACGGTCTCGCACTTCCCGTCCTGGACCTTGACCGTCCAGTCCTCGCCGCCCTTGCTCTCGAAGTGGACGACGGCTCGCGGCCCTTCTTCATGTCGAATGCGGTGCCGAACTTCATCATGTCGCCCAGGTTCGTCGCCGTGATCTTGCCGCCCATGAACGCCTTCTCGGCGCGTTCCTTGCCGGCGACGATATCTGCGTACGTCTGCGCGTCGGTCTTCACGACGCACGTCGCAGTCCCTTGCTTGCCCTTCGCGACGGTGCACTTTCCGTCGGCGATCTTGACCGTCCAGTCGTCGGCGTTCTTGATCTCGAAGTGAAGCGTGGGCGCCCACCCCTTGGCCTTGTCCGCCATGAAGATTTCCGGAAGCTTCTCGAACGCCTTCGCGATGATCTCGGCCGGCGTCGCTTCCTTCGCCGGAGCGGGAGCCGCCTGAGCCGCCGGAGCGCTCGCAGCGGGAGCGGCGGCGCGAGCCTCGGCGTCCGCGAGGTCCTTCGCCTTCTTCATGTCGAAGGCCCCGCCCATGCGCATCATGTCGCCGAGGTTCGTCGCCGTGATCTTTCCCGCCATGAACGCCTTCTCGGGGCGCTCTTTCCCGAGAACGATGTCGGAGTAAGTCTGCGCGTTCGTCTTCACGACGCACGTGGGCGTCCCGTCGAGGCCCTTCTTCGTCGTGCACTTCCAAAGGGCGATCACGACCGTCCACGGAGACGCGCCCGCGATCTCGAAGTGGAGGACCGCCTTCCACCCGGCCGCCTTCTCGGGCAAGAAGACCTCGGGGAGGCGCGTGAAGGCCTTGTCGATGATCTGCTCGGGCGTGATCGGCGCCGGCCCGCCGGCGGCGGGCGCGGGAGCGGACGCGTCCGCGCCGATCGCCGCGAGGCTCTGCGCGATCTCGGACGGCGTCCAGTGCTCGGGACCCTTCTTCGTCACTCCCTGGGTCATGATCATCTTGTATTCGAGGAGCTGCTGGCCGTGGATGCCGAAGATCTTCCCGTTCACGTCCTTCGCCTGCTCCGAGCAAAGGAAGAGGACCATGGGAGAGATCTGCTCGGGCTTCATGTCGTCGGGGACCTGCGCGATATCGTCCGTCATGCGCGTCTTCGCCATGGGAGCGATCGCGTTCACCGTCACGCCGAGCTTCGCGAGCTCGAGCGCCCAGACCTTCGTGAGCCCGTAGATCCCGGCCTTGGCCGCCGCGTAGTTCGACTGGCCGAAGTTCCCCATGAGCCCCGCGTAAGACGACGTGTTCACGATCCGCCCGCCGAGGTCGCCTTGCTCCGCCCGATCCTTCACGTGCTGGGCGAAGGCTTGCCCGCAGAGGAAGCTGCCTCGCAGGTGGACCGCGATGACGAGGTCCCACTCCTCCTCCGACATCTTGATGAGAGTCTTGTCGCGCAGGATCCCGGCGTTGTTGACGAGGATGTCGCAGCGCCCGAACGCATCGATCGCCGTCTTCACGAGACTGCGAGCGCCCTCGCTCGTGGCGACGGACTGGTAGTGCCCGGCGGCCTGACCGCCCTGAGCGCGGATCTCGCTCACGACCGCGTCGGCCATCTTCTCCGACTTGCCGCTGCCGTCGCGAGAGCCGCCGAGGTCGTTCACGACGACCTTCGCGCCCTCGCGGGCGAAGAGGAGCGCGTGGCAGCGCCCGATACCGCCGCCGGCTCCCGTGATGACCGCGACCTTGCCATCGAGAAGACCCATGTTCGTCTCCCTGTCGCTGCTCCCTTTCGGCCGAGCGTGCGTGAAGCTAGCACAGCTTGGCGCAGAGCGTCAAGACACGTGTCCCGCCCGCAAACCCAGGCGTTCATTGGTCTCACAGATATTTCGGGCACTAAGGACTTTGCCCGCGCTCGTCGCGCGAACGCGCGCTTCGCGTGCTAGGATCGTGCCCTTTCCAGCGTGCGGGAGGCGGTCATGAGAAGGTCCTCGTCGGTCGCGTTCATCCTCGTCGCGGCGTCCGCGCTCGTCTCGGCACAGGAAGAGAAGGAGCCCGCCGTCGTCACCGAGACGCGCGAGAAGCTCTGAAGGCTCGGGAAGGACCTGGAGGAGCTGCGCGGCGCGAAGCTCAAGTCCGAGGTCCTCGTGAAGCACAAGACCGACGAGGCGTTCAAGGCGTTCCTGAAAGACGGCCTCGACAAGGAGCTGCCCGACGCGAAGGCCGGCGCCATTTCGCGCGCTTACGCTCGGCTCGGCCTCCTCCCCGCGCGCTACGAGCTCAAGAAGGAGCTCGTCGCGATGCTCGCGGGGCAGGCGCTCGCTTACTACGACCCGAACCTCGGGACGTTCTTCGTCGTGAAGGTCGGGCTCCCCGACATGCTCGTCGGTCCCGCCATGCTCCACGAGCTCGGGCACGCGCTCCAGGACCAGCGCTTCGACCTGAAGAAGTACTACGGCGACGTCGAGAAGGGCGACGAGGACGCGAAGAACGCGCGGAAGTTCGTCGTCGAGGGCGAGGCGACTTACCTCATGCTCGCTTACGCGCTCAAGCAGCAGGGCATGGACGAGGGCATGCTCGGGACGATCATCGACCAGTACGGCAACATGTCGCGCGAGCAGATGTCCGGCCTCGAGAAGCAGCAGGCGGGCGCGCTGGGCGAGGACGGCAAGGCGATCGCCGACGCCGCGAAGCAGCGCGACGCCCTGCCGCTCTACCTCTACCGCAGCCTCATCGACCCTTACTTCAAGGGAGCGATCCTGATCTCGAAGGTCAAGGAGAAGGGCGGCTGGAAGGCGGTCGACGAGCTCTTCACGAACCCTCCGACCTCGACGCACCAGGTCCTCCACCCGGACAAGTTCGTGGACCGCCGCGAGGAGCCCGTCGTGCTCTCTCTCCCCGACCTCGGGTCGGTCCTGGGAGACGGCTGGAAGCGCTCGATCGAGGACTGCCTGGGCGAGCTGGGCGCCGCGAGCGCGCTCGCCGAGGCGGGCGCGAAGGACCGCGAGGTCAACCGCGCCACGCGAGGCTGGCGCGGCGACCGCTTCCAGGCCTACGAGAAGGACGAGAAGTCCACCGTCACGGTGTGGCTCTCGACCTGGGACCGGGAGAAGGACGCCACCGAGTTCGAGACCGTCTGGAACAAGGTCCGCGAGGAGAAGAAGGGCGAGCCCGAGTCGCTGGTCTTCCGCAAGGACAAGGACGTCGTGCTCGTCGAGGGCGCTCCCGAGGGCAAGGCCCAGGCCCTCGCCGACGCCGCGCTGGAGAAGGTCCAGCGCAAGGAGCCCGCGGTCAAGACGGGCGAGAAGAAGTGATCGAGACGACGTAACCACGAAGGCACGAAGCCACGAAGTTCGTTGCACGGCCTCTCACCAATCTTCGTGCCCTTGGTGTCTTCGTGGTTCATTCCGTTCGTCGTTCTTCTCGCGCTCACTTCTCTCGCAGCAACGCCTCGATCTGCTTCGCTCGCGCGTCCGCGGGAGCCGTGACGTCGTACTGCTCGAGCGAGAGCGGCTTCGCGCGCACGCGCTCGACGGCGAAGGCGGCGAAGACGCGGTTCACGGCGATCGGATCCCCGAGAGACCGCACGAGCTCCGGAAGCGCCGCCTTCCCGAGAGGAGAGCGCCCGTACGCCTGCGTCGCCACGAGGCGTGTCGCCTGGTCGGCTCCCGCGAGCCACGCTTTCCCGACGGGAGCATCGAGGCTCACGTAGGCCTTCGCCCACTCGGCGCCTGGCTCGATCTTCTTCCCCCAGCCCTTCTCGAGCTCGGAGAGAGTCCACGAGAGCGAGCGGTCGAGGTGGCAGAGGTTGCACGCGTTCGGCGCTCCCGCCGCAAGCATCTTCGCGTCCGTGGGAGAGGAGATCCTGTGAGTCCGCACGACCTCCTCGAGCCCCTGCGTGATCCTCGGCATGTGGCAGTCGAGACACGTCACCCCGCTCGCGTGCCGCGAGTGCGCGAGAGCGGCTTTCGGCTCCGCGAGCTTCGCGTGGCAACGGATGCAGCTCGCGAGGTGCTCGGGCCGATCGGGTCCGGCCTCCTCGCTCCCCCGCACGTGCGGGTCGTGGCAGTCGGTGCACTTGATCGCGCTCGCGCACGCGCCTCCCAGGAGGTCGAGCGCCTCGCGCGAGTTCCACGTGCCCGCGCCGTTCGGGTGGAGCGTCACGGTCGCGCAGTGGCACTGGGCGCAGATGTGGTTCACCGCGTAAGCGTTCGTCTTCTCCGGCACCTTCGCGCGAGCGTCCTTGGGCTCGAGCTTGAGGAACGGGCTCGTCGGGAGGAAGCGCATGGCCCCCGCCTGCTCGCTCACGTGAGCGCGGCCGCCGAAGTGGCAGCTCTCGCAACTGATCCCGAGCGTCGTCAGGTTCTCGGGGCGAATCCGGTCGCGGACGGTCGCGGGCGATCCCTCGCGCGGCGCGAGGTCGATCGTGCGCTCGAGCTCCGTTCGGAGCTCCTTGACCGCGAGGAGGAGCTCGCCTTCCGGGAAACCGGCGAGCCCGTTCGGGAGAGCGAGGCGGTACTCGTAGGGATACGTGTTGTGGCACAGCATGCAGTTCCCCGCGTAGAGGTGAACGCGCGGGTGGTCGTAAGGGTCGTAAGCGAGCGTGCCGTCCTTGTTCGTCTCCGGGCCCAGAGGGTCGAAGTAGCTCGTGGGCAGCCAGCGCTTGAGCCGGAACCAGTAGCCGAAGGGGAGCTTCTGCTCCTCCTTGTAAGGCAAGCTGCCCGCGGGCTCGGGGCCGTCGGTCTGGACGCCTATGTAGAACTGCATGAAGCGCCAGCCGACGGTCCGCGTGATCCGGTAGCGCCGGACGAGCTTCCCGTTCCGCTCGAGGGTCATGGCGTAAGACGACCCGTCGCGGGAGAAGACGGCGTCGCCGTCCTCGAAGGCCGCGCGCTGGCCCGAGAAGTCTCCCTTCACCGTCTCGTCGCTCGCGAGCTGGTTCATGCGACGGTGGTTGTGCTTCGCCCAGCTCTCGTACTGCTTCTCGTGGCAGTCCTTGCAGGACTCGGGGCCGACGTAATCGCACGGGAGGATGTTGCTCTCTCCCGCGAGCGCCGTGCGCACGAGCCTCGGCGGCTCGATCGGCCGCACGCCGTCCTCGCGCCCGCGCGTTGCGACGTGGATCGCGGCGAGACCGAGCGCCGTGAGGCCGAGAGCGAAGAGCGCCGACGAACGGTTCACCTCGATGACTATAACGGCCGCGGCGCGAGCTTTCACAGCGGCAAGCCGGGTCGATCCGAGGAAGGAGAACGACCCGACGAGGT
Organism: bacterium; assembly: GCA_016200955.1. GTDB lineage: Bacteria > Planctomycetota > J058 > J058 > JACQDU01 > JACQDU01. Next base: position 1,478 of record JACQDU010000127.1, on the reverse strand, counting down.
CACCGAAGAACACCGATCGTCGTTTCGGTGTCGTTCGGTGTGTTCGGTGGTCACAACTCTTCTTAGAATCCCGTGAGAGAGGCGAGCGTGAGCCGCGCGGCGATCCTCGGGTTCGCAAGGACTCCTTTCGGCGCCCAGAACGGGAGCCTGAGAGAGCTCCCCCCCGAGAAGCTCGGGAGCACGGCCCTCTGCGCCGCCGGCCAGAGGGCGGGCGTGGACGGCGCCGCGATCGAGCGCGTCGTCCTGGGCACCGTGCTCGACGCGGGGCGAGGCCCGAACCCCGGCCGCGTCGTCGTCCTCGAAGCGGGCTTCACCGAGTTCGCGGCGGGCCCTCCCGCGCTCGCCGTCCGCGCGGGCGGCGGAGCGGGGCTCGAGGCGCTCGCGATCGCCGCCTCCGAGCTCGAGGGAGACCGAGCGGTCGCGGCGCTCGGAGCGGACTCGGCGAGCCAGGCGCCTTACCTCTTGCCCGAGGCGCGAGCGGGCTCGCGGCTCGGAGCCGGGCGACTCCTCGACGGCGCCGCGAAGGACGCGTGGGACAGCTCGGACGAGGAGCTCCCGCTCCCCGCGCTCGCGGCGATCGCGCTCCAGTCGCTCGAGGTGAGCCGTGCGCAGTTCCTGGAAGCACGCGCGCTCTCGGTCGCTCGCGCGCGCGCCGCGGCGGGAAAGGGCGAGATCGCTCCCGTCGCCGTGCATTCTCCCTCCGGCGCCGAGGTCGCTCTCGAAGCGGACGACCTCCCGGGAGCGAAGGACGCGAGCCCGGGAGACGAGGCTTACGCGGCGCGCCTCGCGGACGGAGCGGCGGCTCTCGTGATCTCGACTCCCGAGCGCGCGCGAGCGCTCGGGCGAGCGGACGCGCCACGCCTCCTCGCGGTCGCGCGAGCGGCGGTCGAGACGCGGAAGGCTCCGCTCGCTCCCGTGGCCGCTCTCCGCGCTCTCCTCGTTAAGACGGGGCGGAAGGTGGCCGACCTGCGCGTCGTCGAGGTGGACGAGTCGCTCTTCGTGGCGCCTCTCGTCGCGCGGCGCGAGCTCTCGCTCGACCTCGAGCGCCTGAACCCGCGCGGGGGCGCTCACGCTTACGGGCACGCGGGCGGCGCGTGCGGCCTTCGCGCTCTCGTGGCCGCTCTCGCGGAGCTCGACTCGCGCGGCGGCGGTCTCGCGGCCGTCGCTTACGGCACGGGAGTCGGCGGAGGGATCGCCGTCCTCGTCGAGCGCTGAGCGCCAGAAAGGTCGTCGCGTGAGCACACGGATCCTCCCTCTCCTCCTCGTCGCTCTCCTCGCCGGATGCTCCGCGCCCCCCGCGGGAGGCGAGAGCCCGAGGAGCGAGCGGACGGGTGACGGCGGCTGCGCCTGCGTCCAGGGAGGCGACGGCGAGGGCTGCGACTGCCCTCACTGCGCGAGCATGAACGCCGGCTTCTCTCCCGGCGAGTGCCCGTGCGCGCGGCGCGCGAAGAAGCGCTGAGAGACGCGGCCGCCTCGCT
>JACQDU010000250.1 GCA_016200955.1 bacterium | reverse complement strand
GACCCGCCCGCCGCCTGGAGGGCGAGCGCCCGCACGAGGTCCTGGCCCGTGATCTTCCTCGCGCGCACGAGGAGCGCGCCGATCTTGAGCGCGCATCCCGAGCCGCTCATGGGGAGGAAGATCTTTCCCTTGTAGAAGTAGAGCTTCGATGAGCGCTCGCCCGACTCGACCTTGAGCGTGCCGGCGTGGCCGTTCCCCTGGATGACCTGGAGGAGGTCGACCAGCGCGATCGTCTCGACGCTCCCTCGTAAGGTCATGCTGCTTCGGACGCTCGCACCGCGCGCGCGACTATGGCCGTCGCGCGGGCACCGGTCAAGGAAAGTGTTAGGGGAGCGTATCAAAGCCGGTCACGCGGAGCGATGTCGGACCCCCGGGATAGCCTGAGAGATCGTCCTTGGCGGCCGACATGACCTCTCCCCGAGAGACCGGGACTCCGCTCGCCGCGCTCAACCCCGAGCAAGCGGAGGCGGCGCGGCACGGGGAAGGGCCGCTCCTCGTGATCGCGGGAGCGGGCACGGGGAAGACCCGCACGCTCGCGGCGCGCGTGAGCGACCTCATCTCCCGGGGCTGCGCGCCCGAGCGGATCCTCCTCCTCACGTTCACGCGGCAAGCCGCGCGGGAGATGCTCTCGCGCGCCGGAGTCGCATCGAGAAAGGGAATCTGGGGAGGCACGTTCCACGCGGTCGCGCACCGGCTCCTCAGGATCTACGCGGAGCCCATGGGCCTCGAGCCGGGCTTCACCGTGATCGATCGGCCCGACGCCGAGGACCTCATGGACCTCTCGCGGAGCGCTCTCGGGCTCAAGAGCGCGGAGCATCCGACGTTCGCCGGCGAACGCGGTGGTGCTCCTCGGAACGCGCGCTTTCCGGGGAAGGGGACGTGCGTCGCGATCTACTCGCGCTGCGTGAACGAGGCGCTGGACGGCACGGGAAGCAGTGATCGCACGCTCGAGCAGCTCGTCCTCGAGCGTTTCCCGTGGGTCTCCGGGCACGAAGCCGCGCTCAAGCGGCTCTTCAAGGAATACGAGGCGAGGAAGCAGGCGCAGTCCGTCCTCGACCTCGACGACCTCCTGGTCTGGTGGCGCGGGCTCCAGGAAGACGAGCGGCTCGGCCGCGATGTCGAGGAGCGGTTCGACCACGTCCTCGTGGACGAGTACCAGGACACGAACCGGCTCCAGCGAGCGATCCTTCTCTCTCTCAGGAAGCACAACAGGAACCTGACCGTCGTGGGAGACGACGCGCAGGCGATCTACGGGTGCCACGAGAAGACCCTGCGCTCCGAGTCGGGTGAGACGGGCGCCGTCGGCTGCGTGGGGCGACCTTCGTCGCCCCCGCCCCCCCGCCCGGCGATCGTGCGCGCGCGCGACGAGCGATCCCAGGCCGAGCACGTGATCCGCTCCTCCCTGCGCCTCCTCGAGGACGGGATCGCTCTCAGGAAGCAGGCCGTCCTCTTCCGTGCGGCGCACCACTCGGACCTCCTCGAGGTCGAGCTCTCGCGGCGGAAGATCCCTTACAGGAAGTTCGGCGGCCTCCGTTTCCTCGAGGCGGCTCACGTGAAGGACGTGCTCGCGCTGCTCCGGATCGTCGAGAACCCGCGGGACGAGACGGCCTGGTGGCGGATCCTGAAGCTGCTCGAAGGATTCGGCCCCAAGACGGCGCGGAGGGCCCTCGACCACCTCGCGCGCGAGGGCTTCTCGCCCGCGAGCCTCGAGCGTTTCCAGCCGCCGAAGAACGCCGAGGCTTCGTGGAGCGCCCTGCGCGGGCTCCTCGTGCCGCTCTCCGGGGACGCGGAGCTCTCCGTGACGGCGACGATCGAGAGAGTGCGCGCGTTCTACGACCCGGTCCTCGCGCGGCGCTACGACCACGCGCCGGCGCGCTCCCAGGACCTGGACGCGCTCGCGCGGATCGCGCAGGCGGCGCCCTCGCGGCGCGACTTCCTCGCCGAGGTCACGCTCGATCCGCCGTCTTCCACGAGCGACCTGGCGGGCCCGCCTCACCTGGACGACGACTGGCTCGTCCTCTCGACGATCCACTCGGCGAAGGGGCTCGAGTGGGACGCCGTGACGGTGCTGAACGCCGTCGACGGCTGCATCCCGAGCGATCTCGCGACCGGCCGCGCGGACGAGATCGAGGAGGAGCGCCGGGTCTTCTACGTCGCGCTCTCGCGGGCGCGGCGGTTCCTCACGGTGGTCGCTCCTCTCAGGTTTCACCTGCGGGACAAGGGCGTCACGGACCGCCACGGATACGCCCAGCTCACCCGTTTTCTCCCCGAGAGCGTGCTCCTCCACTTCGACCGCGTCCCGGACGGCGAGCCCGACGAGCCCGACTCGCCGGCCACCGTGAGCGCCGCCGACAGCCTCCGCGCGAGGGCCCTCAAGCGCTGGGACTGAGCGAGCCTTCCTCGCTCGAGCAGCGCGCGGTACGCTCTCGTCGTGGACCAGGACGACCTCCTCACGAACGCGCTCGAGCCCGGAGAGAAGGTCGTCTGGATCGATCGACCCCACGGGCTCACGAGCTGCGTGAGGATCGCCTTCGGAAAGAGGAAAACGACTGCTTATCCCGCGGCCGCTTGTCTCGCCACGTCGGTCTTCTCGTGCTGCGTGTTCTTCGCGGGCTCGCTGGTCGTCCTGGCGACCGAGCGCAACCTGTCGTCGGACGATCTCTTCTTTCTCACGGTCGTCACCGTGGGATCCGCCTCGTGGGCTCTGTTCGGGGCCGGCGTCACGGCCTTGCTGCTCTTGCCGGCCTGCGGAGCGCGCTACTCCGTCACGGACCGGGGCCACGGCTTCATGCAGATGGGGAGCCAGGTCTCACGGTTCGACATCCCTCGATTGGGCGAGATCGCCGCTCCGCCCGACGGCGAGTACGGCGATCTCGACCTCGGCGTGGTGAGCGTCGCGCGCCTCGACAAACCGGGCCGGAGCGCGCGCGAGGAGCGCGTGACCTTCTTTCAGGTAAGCAACCCGGTCATCGCTCTCGAGACGATCCGGGTGGCCGCGAGCCACGTTCCGAGAGAGGACGATCCCGGTCCGCCCTGAAGGAGCTTCTGCTACTTCGAGACCTCGAAGCGGTGCACGACCCCGCGCGCCGTGCCGACGAGGAGAGTCCGCGCGCGCTCGAAGGCGAGCGCGGTCGCGTGGTCGGTGCTCGATGCGAGGTCGATCCGGTCGAGCAAAGACGGCCGTCCTCGTCTCCCAGAGAGCGACCGTGCCGTCCTCGCTCGGCGGCCGGCTCGAAGGCCGATCCGCTCTGCGCCGCCGCGTTGACGATCGTCACGGCGCCCGTGTCGCCGCCCACGAGCAGGATTGGATGAACCCGGGAGCCATGTTTGCGCCGCGTGGGGCGACTTTCGTCGCCCCCGCCTCCTGGACAAGAGGGCACGGGCAAGGACGGCTCGTCCCGATTCGCGCCCTTTCACTTGCGGCGGATCTTCTCGATCCACGCCCGGGCAGCGGCGGCTTCCGGGTCGGTGGGAGCGAGCTCGAGGAACTTCTCGGCATCGGCGAGAGCGCCGGCCTCGTCTCCGAGCTCGGCGCGGACCGCGCCGCGCTTGCTGTAAGGGTAAGGATCGCGCGGGTCCAGCTCGATGGCGCGGCCGTAGTCGGCGAGAGCGCCCTCCCGGTCTCTCTTGATGTACCTGGCGTCGGCCCGGTTCTTCCAGGCCGTGGCCATCTTCGGGTCGAGCTCGATCGCGTGCGTGAATGCCTCGAGCGCGCCCGGGATGTCGCCCTTCTCCTGCCGGACGATCCCGAGGTTGTTCCAGGGGGTGGAAGCGCGGGGGTCCAGCTCGACGGCTCGCTGGAAGTCGGAGGCCGCGCCCTCCAGGTCCCGGAGGTCACGCTTGGCGGCGCCGCGGTTGACCCAGGCGCGCGGGAAGCGAGCGTCGAGCGCGATCGAGCGATCGCAGTCGGAGACGGCCCCCAGGAGGTCTCCCTTCGCGTGGCGCGCGTTCCCGCGGAGGCTCCAGACGTCGGGCTGGGCCGGATCGAGCTCGATCGCGTGCCCGTAGTCCTCGATCGCGCCGTCCACGTCGCCGCGGTCGTACCTCACCTGCCCCCGGGCGCTCCACGCCAGACCGAGGCGAGGGGCGAGCTCGATCGAACGCGTCAGGTCCGCGAGAGCGCCGTCCAGGTCGCGCATCGCGTGCTTCACGCTCCCCCGGTTGTGCCAGCTCACGGCATCTTTCGGTGAGAGGTCGATCGCCTTCGTGAGGTCGGCGAGCGCGCCCTGGAAGTCTCCCTTCGCCTTACGGAACGCCGCCCGCTCCCAGTATTCCGGGAGGCTTCCGAGAGGGGCCTCGCCCGTCACGGCCGCGTTCTTCGGGAGGAACGGCGCGATCCCGGCCCAGAAGGGCCCTCCCGGTCCGAAGGAGCGCACCTTCGCGAGGATGGCGCGCTCTGCCTCCGGTCCCCCCAGGCGGCAGAGCGCCCGGCCCGCGACCAGGGCGCGGAGCTCGTCCGGCTCAGCCTCGAGGTAGCGCTCGAGCGGCAGGGTCGCCTTCCTCCGCTCGGAGCGCCCGAGCGTCTCGCAGAGGAGCTTCGCCGCGACCTCGTCTCCGGGAGAGAGCCGGGGCAGCTTCGAGCGCACCGACTCGAGCTCCGCCGCGAGGAGCTTGACCGTCTGGTCCTCGTTCAGGCTCGCGAGCGTGACGAGAGCGTCCTCGAGGCCTCCGTGCTTCTCGAGCTCACCCGAGCGAGCGCGCTCCAGGATCTCCCGGATCGTCTTCTCGTGCTCCTTCTGGACCGCACGGGCCTCGTCCACCTTGAGCTCGCGCGCTCGCTCGAAGACGGCGGTCGCGAGGTTCCACTCGCCCAGCTCGAGCGCCGCGTCGCCGAAGGCGCTCGCCGCCTCGAACGCGCTCGCGCGGGAGGCCTCGTCCCGGAGCAAGCTCTCGGCGCGCATGGCCGTCTCGAAGGCCCGGAGCCCGTCCGCGAGGAGCTGGGCCCTCGCTCCCTTCTTCTGCGTCTCCTCGAAGCGTCTCCGGGCGCTCTCCGCCTCCCGGACCGCCGCCTCGCGCTCGGCCCTCGCGCGAGCGCGCCGGTCTTGCACCAGGAAGACGGCGAAGCCCGCCGTCAAGAGGAGAAAGAGAACGCCCGCCGCGGCGAGGAGCCGGTTCCGCTTGACCCAGCGCCGCGCCCGCTCCGCGGATCCGATCGGCCGCGCCGCGATCGGGTCTCCACGCAGGTGCCTCTCGAGGTCGAGGGCGAGCGCCTCCGCGCTCTCGTAGCGCCGCTTCGGGTCCTTCTCGAGGCACTTCAGGCAGATCGTCTCGAGGTCTCCCGCCGCGCGAGCGTTCCACCGGGAGGGAGGCACCGGCTCCTTCGTGAGGACCGCCGCGAGCACGTTGTAGGACGCCGCTCCCGAAAACGGCGGCCTCCCCGTGAGGACGAAGTAGAGCGTCGCCCCGAGCGAGTAGACGTCCGACCGCTCGTCCGCCTCTCCCGTGCCTCCGGCTTGTTCCGGCGGCATGTAAGCAGGCGTCCCGAGAGCGGCCCCGGTCTTCGTGAGCTTCCCGAGGTCGCCCAGCTCGCGCACTCGCGCCAGCCCGAAGTCGAGCACGTGAGGCCGGTCGCTCTCATCGATGATGACGTTCTGCGGCTTGAGATCGCGGTGGATCACTCCCTGCCCGTGGGCGTAGTGGACCGCCCGCGCCACGTCTCTCAGCACCTCGAGGGCCCGCACGAGAGCGAGCTTCGCCTCGCCCTTCCCGGGAGAAAGCCTCCGCTCGAGCGTGGCTCCCGAGACGAGGTCCATGGCTATGTAGTGGACCGGCTCTCCGGGAGGTCTCGGGAGCTCCCCCGCCTCGTGGATCGCGACGATGCAAGGGTGGCGGAGCCGGGCCGTGGCCTCGGCCTCTCTCCTGAAGCGAGCGATCGCGTCCTTCCCGACCGCGGCGTCGGGCGAGATCGTCTTGAGCGCCACGACTCGCCTGAGCCTGTCGTCCCAGGCGCGGTAGACGACTCCCATGCCTCCCTTCCCGAGCTCCGAGAGGAGGAGAAACGGCCCGAGCGCTCGCGTCGGCTCGGTGCGAGCCCGCTGGATCTCCTGGGCGAGGCCCGCGTCTTCGGGCAAGGCGCTCTCCTCTCACGGAGCCTACACCGGCGATGGCGCCGAGACGAACCTCACGCGCCCTCGTCACCCTCCCTTCGGGGGAGGGAGGAGGGCCTCGTCTAGTGCCGAAGTCGCACGAACCGACCGATCCAAGCTGGACGCAACTATCCCCCGCGCCGCCCCCGCGCGACTTCCTGTGTGCTGTCGTGAGCGCCCTCGAAGACGGCGGACGCGCGAGGCCCGAGCTCCCGCGCCGGGCGAGCGACGAGCGGGAGGTCGATCGCGAACGTCGCTCCCTTGCCCGGCTCGCTCCTCGCCTCGATCGTGCCGCCGTGCTTCTCCACGTAGGCGTACGTGAGGGCGAGCCCGAGCCCGGTGCCCGTGACGCCCTTCGTGGTGAAGAACGGCTCGAACAGCCTCGCCATGTGCTCCTTCTCGATGCCCGGGCCGGTGTCCTTGACTTCCAGGAGCACGCGGTCGCCGCGGACGCGCGCCCAGACCGTGATCGTCCCGCTCCCCTTGATCGCCTGGGCGGCGTTCGTGAACAGGTTCACGAAGACCTGGAGGAGGAGCGTCGGGAAAGCCGTGAGGACGATCGGCTCGTCCTTCTCTCCCGCCACGTCCACCTCGAGCCGGATGCGCCCCCCGAAGACTCCCACGCAGCTCTGCGCGGCGTCATCGATCACCCGCCTCAGGTCCGTCGCCACGAGGTCGGCGATCCCGAGCTGCGAGAACCCCTGGAGGTCGTGAATGATCGAAACGGCGCGAGAGACCGACCGCTGGATCACGGCGAGCGCGCTCTCCACGTCTCTCTGGTCCTCGTCCTGCCTCTCCTTCTCGACCGCCGTGCCGGCGCTCTCCTTCGCGAACGACTCCCGCATGCGAGCGAGAGAGGACTCGAGCGAGGGGAGAGAGTTCGCCGCCGCGTTGAGCGGGTTCTTGAGCTCGTGGGCGACGCTCTTGACGAGCCGCCCGAGCGAGGCCTGCTTCTCGGTCAGGACGAGCTCCTCCTGGGTCGTCTGGAGCTTCGCGTGAGCCTCGGCGAGCTCGCGGTGAGCCGCCGCCAGCCTCCTGTGAGCGGCCTCGAGCCGCTCGGCCTCGTCCACCTTCTGCTCGAGCTGCGGGCGCTCGCGGAGCATGGCGACCATGTCGTTGAAGCTCGCGACGACCGTCGCGATCTCGTCGTCGCGATCGACCGCGACGCGCGCCGTGAGGTCCCCCGAGCGCACCCGCTCGATCCCGCGCGAGAGCTCGAGGATCGGCCTGAGGATCCTGAGCTTGAGCGCCTTGTAGAGCACGAACCAGAACGCGAGCGCCCCGAGCCCCACGGCTCCCAGGAGCTCCGCCATGTTCTTCCAGAACTGCGTCCTCGCCCGATCGAGCGAGAGAGCGAACCAGAGGACCCCGCTCGTCTTCCCCTCCGCGCGGAGCGGCGCCGCGAACTCGAGGAGGGCTTCTCCCTTGGGGCCCCACCGGTTCGTCGGCTCCGTCACGACGAGCTTCCCCGACGAGACGGCGTCCTGGGCCTCGCGCGAGAGGTCCCGGCCCTCCTTCATCTGCGAGAGGACGACCTGCCCGCGCTCGTCGGTGACCGCGAGGCTCACGAGGTCGAGCTCGGCGTCTCCCATGATCCCGCGCTCGCTGCGGAGGTCGGTCACGATCGCTTCGAGGTCCGTCGGGAGCCCGCGCTTTCCTCGTTCGAGCGCCTTCGCGCACGGTGACGAGAGGGCGAGGGCCATGACCCTCCCCTTGGCTTCCACGACCTCGACCCGGAAGAAGTGGTCGAGCCGGAGCCCCGCCGCCGTCCCGAGCCCCGCGAGGGCCGCGGCCGCGGCGACTCCCAAAACGACGTTGAGCTCGGTCTTTAGGTGCAGGATCTCCCTCGCCGGAACGGATTCTAATCCTGGGAGAGCGCGAAAGACGCTTCAACCATCCCGGGGCCTCTGGGATCTTATTGCGGGTAAAGGCCGGTGATCACGATTCCCCTCGAAGCCGACCTCGAACGGGAGCTCGTCCTCTCCGCACGCGGAGGAGACCGCGAGGCGTTCGGGAAGCTCGTCGAGCGCTACGCCGGCCCGCTCGCGGCCTTCGCCTCGCGGCAGCTCGACTCTCTCGACGAGGCGCGCGACGTCGCGCAGGCGACCCTCGTCCGCGCGCTCGCCTCGATCGGGAGCCTTCGCGACGCCGACCGTTTCCGGGGCTGGGTCTACGCCATGGCTTTGAACGAGGTGAGAAAGAGAAAACGCGGCCTCGCTCGCCTGAGGCGAGCTTACGAGAAGTGGCGGGAGAGGGCCGCCGTGCGCGCGCCTTCCTCTCCCCCCGACGAGGAGCGCTCGCGCGAGGTGAGGACGGCCCTCTCGCGGCTCCCGGAGAAGCAGAGGCTCGCCGTCGAGCTGCGCCTCTGGGAAGGCCTCTCCTGCGAGGAGGCCGCGACCGCGCTCGGGTGCACCGCCGGCACGATCAAGGCGAACTTCCATCACGCCGTGACGAAGCTCCGGGCCGAGCTTTCGAGGAGCGCTCCATGACCCGCTGCGAGGACGTCCGACCCCTGCTCGCCGAGGCCGCGCTCGAGCCCACGCGCGAGCTCGAGGCTCACCTCCAGGAGTGCCGCGAGTGCGCCTCCGAGGCCGCGGCGTTGCGGGAGACGATCGAGCGCGCGCGCGCCGCTCGACCGGAGGCGCCGGCGTTCCCCGCGCTCGTCTCCCAGGTCCGCGAAGCCTGCGGGCTCGACCCCGCTCGCCCTCCGGGCCCCGCCGCTCGCGGCTCCGCGCGAGGCGGCCTCGCGGCGGCGGCTCTCGTGGGCGTCGCGATCGGCCTCGCTCTCGTCGTTCCTCACCTGAAGCCGGCGCCTCTGGCTCCCGCGCCGGCGCCGTCTCCCTCGACGGACGAGAAGAAGACCTTCGACCTCGATCGGCGCCTCGAGGACGTGAAGGCGAAGCTCCCCGTCGTCGTCGCGAGCGCGGCCTGTCTCGAGAAGATCGACCAGGCGAGCGACCTCGTCCTCGCCCTGAGCGCCCGGCCGCCGGAGCGCTCCTTCGAGGAGAGCACCTGGCACGAGGACCGGGGCTCCTTCTTCGCCGCCTACGGCGCCGGGCTCGAGGAGCTCGACGGAAGAGCTCTCGACCGCGCGATCGCCTGGCTCCCCGAGAGCCGGAAGTGACACGAGCCGCCGAGTGAGAAATAGAACGAACCACCGAACGCACCGGCGAACACCGAACGTCGTTTCGGTGTCGCTCGGCGTCTTCGGTGGTTTTCAACTCGACGTGCACGCCGGGACACGGAGGTTCGCATGCGTCTCATCTTGAGCACTCTGTTCGTCGTCTCTCTCCTCTTCCTCGGCGCTCGCGCGAGCGCCAAGGACGGGCCGCCGCCTCCGCCGCCTCAGCCCAAGCACGCGCCCGAGCCTCCCCAGCCGCCGCCCGGTCCGCCGTCTCCTCACACGGGCCCGCAGCCGCCCAGCGCGCCCAGGCCCGAGGCGGACCCGGAGCGCCGGAAGGAGCTCAGGCGGCGGATCCAGGCGATGCGCATGGCGCGGCTCACGCAGATCCTCGACCTCGACGACGCGACGGCCGCGAAGCTCTTCCCGGCCTTGAACCGCCACGACGAGCAGGTCGCGGCGCTCGCCGAGGAGCGAGGCGGCCTGTTCGGGAAGATCGAGGCGGCGCTCCGCTCG
>JACQDU010000249.1 GCA_016200955.1 bacterium | reverse complement strand
TTCTCGGCGACCTGCCTCACGTGAGGCAGCTCCCGCAAGCGAGTCGCCATCGAGATCAGGTCTCTCGTCTTCGAGCTCGAGTAGTCGAGGACTCTCGATGCGTAGGCCGCGACGCTCTCGAAGCCGAGAGCGGTGGCCAGCCCTCTCTCCTTGAGGTCGAGGAGAAGGCAGGCGATCGAGACGGCGTCTTTGTTCCGTCTCCGGTGGATCGAGCGGATCTCTCCGTCGACTCGGCGAGCTTCTTCGAGGAGGGCGCGGACCTGGGCTCTCGGGAGCATGATGTCTCCGTTGTCGTCTGTTAGTCAGATATAGTCACATTCTATTAGACGATACAGAGCATATCATGAAGCAAGACTATTGTCAAGCATTATTTAGCAATTCATGAGCGATAAATTTGCCGCCCGCGGCTCACTTTTGCCATGAGTTGCTCTTGAGACGTCCACGATATGGTCGTGGCTGGCGCGGCTCGTTTGCTACCATCGATCTGTCATTAGCCGCCAGCTTGCATCCAGGTCTTTGGCCAGGCCTAGACGCCCCGTCTCGCCTCCTTCGGCGCGCCGTTGAGCGATCGCACACGTCATTGCGTCGGCGAAGCCGAGAGGCGACGACTCGCCTTCTCGCCACGCGCCGAGGCCGCAAGCGTCACGATGTCCGGCTCGCGCTCGGGCACCGTCGCCCTCGCCTCCCGCGAGGAGCTCATGCCAAGCTCGAAGTCGCCGGAGCGGCCATCGTCCTGAGAGCCGAGGAAGGTCGAGCTCGGATGCAAGGCGCTCGTCTCCGCCCGGATCCAGGCGTAGCATCCCGGATCGTTGACACTGCCCGAGGGCGCCCCTAAGATGCGCGCCTTCCCCGCAAGACCCCGGCGCAGCCCGGCTCGCGGGGCCCCACCGACCCTTGCTCCCGGGAGGATCCTCGTGCCGACCGCAACGACCTTCGAGGTGAAGCCGCAGAAGCTCTTCATCGACGGCGAGTGGCGGGACCCGGAGACACAGGAGACTTACCCGACGATCAACCCCGCGACCGAGGCGCCGATCTGCCAGATCTCGAAGGGCGGCGCGAAGGACGTCGAGGCCGCCGTGAGGAGCGCCCGGAAGGCGTTCGACGAGGGCGAGTGGTCCAAGCTCGAGGCGAAGGACCGCGAGAAGATCCTCTGGAAGCTCGGCGACCTCATCGACGAGAACGCGGACGAGCTCGCTTACCTCGAGACCGTGGACATGGGGAAGCCGATCCGCGAGTCGAGGAACGTCGACGTCCCCTTCGTGGCCGACGTCTTCCGCTACTACGCGGGCTGGGCCACGAAGGTCCACGGCGACACGATTCCCGGTCGCGGCGGCCACTTCGCGTTCACTCTCCGCGAGCCGATCGGAGTCGTGGGAGCGATCACTCCCTGGAACTTCCCGCTCCTGCTCACGACATGGAAGCTCGCCCCCGCGCTCGCGCTCGGGTGCTCGGTCGTCCACAAGCCCGCCTCCGCGACGCCGCTCACGGCGCTCAAGCTCGCCGCTCTCGCCCAGGAAGCGGGGCTGCCGAAGGGCGCGCTCAACGTCGTCACGGGACCGGGAGGAGCGGTCGGCGACGCTCTCGTGAACCACCCCGGGGTCGACAAGATCGCCTTCACCGGCTCGACCTCGGTCGGGATCGGGATCATGCAGAAGGCCGCCGGGACGGTGAAGCGGGTGACGCTCGAGCTGGGCGGGAAGTCTCCTCTCGTCGTGTTCGCCGACGCCGACTTGAAGAGCGCCGCGGCCGGAGCGATCGTCGGGATCTTCTACAACAAGGGAGAGGTCTGCGCGGCCGGCTCTCGCCTGTTCGTCGAGCGGAAGGTCCACGACGCCCTCGTCGAGCAGCTCGTCGAGCGCGCGAAGAAGCTCGCTCCCGGCGACCCGCTCGACCCGAACACGCGCATGGGCCCGCTCGCCATGAAGTCTCAGGTGGACACCGTCTCGGGCTACGTCGAGAAGGGCAAGAGCGAGGGCGCCAAGGTCGCGGTCGGCGGCTCCACGACCAAGGTGAACGGGAAGGGCTACTTCTACTTCCCCACGATCATGACGGGCGCCACGAACCAGATGACGATCGCCCGCGAGGAGGTCTTCGGGCCGGTCCTCCCGGTGCTCGAGGTTGCGGACTTCGACGAGGCGCTCGCGCTGGCCGTCTCGACGCGCTACGGGCTCTCCTCGTCCATTTACACGCGCGACTTCCGGTCGGTGATGCGCTTC
>JACQDU010000248.1 GCA_016200955.1 bacterium | reverse complement strand
CCGTGGCTCGCGCGAGCCGCGTCTCCCCGGGAAGCTCTCTTTCACGTCCTTCGTGCGCTCGAGGGCACGGAAGGAGACCTCGCCGCGATCCCGGACGTCGCGCTCGAGCACGCGTGCCTCCTCGCGGGCCTCGGAGGAGCGCCGGCCGAGGCTCTCGTCGCTCACCCGGAAGACCTCGCACGGCTCGCCGAGCCGAGCCTCGCGCTCGACGAGAGCGCGGGCCTCTCGGTGGACGAGCGGCTCCGCTCGCTCCGCGACGCGCGGCGGCGCCACACGCTCGCCGTGGCGGGAGCGGAGCTCTCCGGGCGGCTCTCGACGTCCGAGGCGGCGCGGGCTCTCTCGGACGCGGCCGATCTCCTCCTCGACGCGGCGCTCCGCGCGGCGCGGGAGACGGCGCGAGCGCGCGCGGGCGACCTCGCGCTCACGCTCCCCTTCGCCGTCCTCGCCCTCGGGAAGCTCGGGGGGCGCGAGCTCAACTACTCGAGCGACGTGGACCTCGTCTTCCTGAGAGGAGACGACGCGCCCGCCGAGGCGGCAGACGCGATCGCGCGAGCCCTCGTGCGCTCGCTCGAGGACACGGAGCACGGCGGCCGTCTCTACCGCGCCGACCTCCGCCTGCGGCCCGAGGGCGCCTCCGGCGCTCTCGCGCCTCGGCTCGCCTCGGCGCTCGCCTATTACGAGAGGACGCGCCGCACGTGGGAGCGGCAAGCTCTCGTGAAGGCGCGCGCCGCCTGCGGCGACCGCGCGCTTGGCGAGACCTTCCTGCGCTCGCTCGCGCCCTGGGTCTTCGAGACGCCGCTCGGAGCGAGAGGGATCGACGAGATCCTCTCGCTGCGCGCTCGCCAGGAGACGCGCGTCGAGGGCGACGGGTCTCTCCCCGAGATCGACATCAAGGAAGGGCCGGGCGGCATCCGCGACGTCGAGTACTGCGTCCAGTTCCTCCAGCTCCTGCACGGGGGAAAGGACCCCTCGCTGCGAGCGACCGGCACGCTCGAGGCGATCTCGCGCCTCGAGGCGGCCCTGGTCGTGCGGAAGGCCGAGGCGGACGCGCTCCGCGTGAGCTACGGCTTCCTGCGAAAGACCGAGCACGCGCTCCAGCTCACGAAGGACCGCGAGCTCAAGAAGGTCCCGGCCGATCCGCAGGCGCGCTCTCTCCTGGCGCGCGCGCTCGGGCTCGACCTCGCGGCGTTCGACCGCCGCCTCTCGAGCGAGCGTGCGATCGCGCGCGCGACGCTCGACTCTCTCCTACGAAAACCGTTCGCGCGGACGAGCCCGCCCCCGAGAGTCGGGGAAGCGGCGAGCCCGCGGGCGGAGCCGGCCGACGAAGATGCCGCGAGAGAGAGGGCCCGCGCGATCCGCGACATCGTCCTCTCTCCCTCGCGCGACGCCGAAGCGGCCGCGCTCCTCCGGGCGCTGGGCTTCCGCGACCCGGACGCGGCCGCGCGCGACCTCGAGGCGCTCGCGGGAGAGAGGAGCCCGTACCTCGCGCCCTCGGGGCGCGCGCGGACGCTGCTCGCGGGGCTCGCGCCCAGGCTCCTCTCCGCGCTCTCGCGGGCGCCGGATCCCGACTCGGCTCTCAGGAACCTCGAGCGCTCGACCGCGACGCTCGGAGCGAAGGCGACCTTCTACGAGTTGCTCCTGGAGGACGAGGGAGCGCTCGAGCTGTTCGTCTCCCTCGCCGCGGCGTCGGACTTCCTCGTCGAGACGCTCGCTCGCAGGCCCGGAGTCTTCGACGAGGTCGTCGACCGGCTCCTCACGGGCGAGAGGCCCACGCGCGAGGCGATCCGCTCCGAGGTGAGCGCAGCCCTCGAGCGCGCCGGCGCCGACCCCTCGCGCGCCGCGGAAGCTCTCCGCGACGTCCGCGCCGTTCACCTCCTCCTCTTGGGAATCCGCGACGTCTCCGGGAGAGCGAACGTCCAGAACACCGCGCGCGACCTCGCTCTCCTCGCGGAGGCCGTGCTCGAGGCGCTCCTCTCCCGCGCTCGCAAGGCGATCGAGGCCCGGCACGGGAGCGCGCCGTCCTCGCAGGGAAGGCCGGTCGCTCTCGCGACGCTCGCTCTCGGGAAGCTCGGCGGGCGCGAGCTCTCCTACAGCTCGGACCTCGATCTCCTCTTCGTGATCGAGGGTCAAGGCGAGTCCGGAGACGGCACTCCGGCCGAGCTCTTCTTCGAGGAAGTCGCGCGCGAGGTCATGCGCCTCTCCCAGGGCGACGCCTCCGCCGAGGGCCCGCTCTATCCGATCGACCTGCGCCTCCGTCCTGCCGGCGCGCGAGGGCGCCTCGCCGTCACGCTCGACGCCGCGCGCCGCTATTACGCCGGTGCTGGTCCGGGCGAGCACGCCGCCCACTGGGAGCGGCTCGCGCTCCAGAAGCTCCGGCCGATCGCCGGCGACCTCGCGTTCGGCGAGCGCGCCGCGTCGCTCCTGGGAGACGAGCTCTACGGCCGCTCCTACGGGAAGGAGCTGCGCGAGGCCGTCGTCTCGATGCGAGCGAAGCAGATCGAGGCCGCATCCTCGGACGACCTGAAGCGCGCTCCGGGCGGGCTCGCCGACATCGAGTTCCTCGCGAGCGCGCTCGCCCTCGAGCACGGCAAGGCGCTCCCGTCGCTCCGCGAGGCGAACACCGCTCGTCTCCTCACGGCGCTCGGGGACGCCGCGCTCCTCCCGGCGGCGGAGCACCTCGAGCTCCTCACCGCGTACCAGCATCTGCGGTCGGTCGAGCTCAGGATCCGGGTCGCGGCGACCCGTCCCGAGAGCCGCCTCCCCCGCGACCCGAAGGAGAGGCGGGGGCTCGCGCTGCGTCTCGGCTACGTCGACGCCGGCGGCCAGATGGCCGAGCAGCACCTCGAAGGAGAGCTCCTCTACCACCGCTCCCGGGTGAGGCCGGGACTTACCGTTGGTCGCTCCCGTGCTCTCCTCCGGCTCCCAGGAGGTAGAAAGCCATGGAGAGCACGAGAGGGCAGAAGAAGGTGGGGCTCCTGCGGACGCTGGCGGCGGGAGGGATCCTCGCGGTGACTCTCGCTTCGACCGGCTGCGGGAGCTTGCTCGCGACTTCGCTCGAGCCCCGTCCCTACGCCGGGACGCGGGGAGAGGTCGAGCTGCTCTCGAGGATCGGGACCCGCTCCGTGGTCGCGGACGGAGTCCTGCTCGTGGACATGCCGCTCACGGTCGCCATGGACACGGTGCTCCTGCCGATCACGATCCCGGAGGCGATCGCGAAGCACTGACCGCGGCCACTCACCGCCCGGCCGGTCGATGTGATGGTCGAAACGACGTCGGACGCGAAGACGCGAAGACGCGAAGCGGGCTTCTTCGCGTCTTCGCGTTTCACTCTTTCTCTCGACGGAACCGATCGCGTCCACCGGACGGAGAACGTGCCTCGGTGTCTCCGTGGTGAGATTCTTCGCCGTCGTCTCCGACGAGAACCGCTGCGAATCAGAAGCCGCGGGTCCCGAGAGGCGCGAGGTCGATCGCGAGGGCCGCGGCGATCGCGAGCGCGGCGAGCGCGAGGTCGGCCGCGCCGAAGCGAGGAGGCGAGAGGGAAGGAAAGGTCCCGTCGAAGCCTCGCGTGGCCATGGCGGCGTGGACGCGCTCCGCTCGCTCGAACGTGCGGACGAAGAGCGTGCCGGCGGAGTGGCCCATGGCGCGGAGAGCGAGCCTGGGCCTCCACGAGAAGGTCCTGATCTCGCGCGCCAGCGCCAGGCGCCGCGCCTCGTCCCGGAGGAGCGAGAGGTAGCGGAGCGTGAAGCTCATGGTGACGACGATGACTCTCGGCACGCCGAGGCCCGAGAGGCCGCGCACGAGGTCCGGGAGCTCGGTCGAGAGCGCGAGCGTCGCGAGCGAGACCGCCGAGAGCGACGCGCGCGCGAGCACGGAGAGGAACCGCGCGCACCCCTCCTCCGTCGCGCGCAGATGGAACG
>JACQDU010000126.1 GCA_016200955.1 bacterium | reverse complement strand
TACCGATTCCTGGAAGACGCCCTCGGAGCGGCGCTCGAGCGAGCGCAGGCGGCGAGGATCGCGCTCGCTCTCGTGCCCGAGCCCGGGCACCTCCCCGCGACGCTCGAGTCGTGGAAGCGCGTCTCCGCCCGCGTTCCGGTGCTCCTCGCGCTCGACGTGACGCACCTCTCGGTCGAGGCGGAGGAGCCCGCTCCCGCCGAAGCCGTGCGCGCCTTCGCGGGAGACCTCGCGCTCGTCCACGTCGCCGACTCGCCGCGAGGCGTTCACGACCACCGGCTCCTGGGAGAAGGCGACCTCGACCTCGTCGCGCTGCTCCGCTCGCTCCGGGAGATCGAGTTCCGCGGGCTCATCTCGGTCGAGCTCTCGCGGCACTCGCACGCGGCGCACGAGGTCGTTCCGGCCACGATCGCTCGCCTGCGCGAGGCGGCGCGAAGCTCTTGACCTCGAGACCGCTGGCGCCGGGAACGCGGCTCGGCGCTTACACGATCCGAGGCCTCCTCGGCCGCGGAGGCATGGGAGCGGTCTACGAGGCGCAAGACGCCCGCGGCGAGGTCGTCGCGCTCAAGGTCATGCTCGCGGCGCAGGAGGACCGCCACCGCGTGCGCTTCCGCCGCGAGGCGAAGGCCGCGCAGGCCGTCTCGCATCCCAACGTCGTCGCGATCAGGGACGTGGGCGACGAGCAGGGCGTCCTCTTCCTGGCCCTCGAGCTCATGCCCGGGGGCACCGTCCAGAAGCGGATCCGCGAGAAAGGCCGTCTCCCGTGGAGCGAGGCGGCCCGGCTCGGCGCGGCGATCGCGCGCGGCCTCGCGGCGCTCCACGCGGCCGGGCTCGTTCACCGGGACCTGAAGCCCGACAACGTCCTCCTCGACTCGAGCGGGCGGGCGAAGGTCTCGGACCTCGGCCTCGTCGGGAAGGGAACGGCCTTGGGCTTCTCGATCGGAAGCCTCACGAAGACGGGCGAGCTCCTCGGCACGCTCGAGTACATGGCGCCCGAGCAGGCCGAGCACGCGGGGAGAGTCGATGCCCGCGCGGACCTCTACTCCCTCGGAGCGACCCTGTTCGCGATGCTCACGGGCGAGCCGCCCTTCAGCGGGACGGGCGTCGAGCTCATCGCGAAGCACCTCCGGCAGCCACCTCGGGCTCCGAGCGAGCTCGCGCCCGAGGTCCCGCGGCCGCTCGACGCGCTCGTCCTCTCGCTCCTCGAGAAGCGCCCCGACGCTCGCCCGGGGAGCGCGACCGAGGTCGCGCGGTCTCTCGACGAGATCGTGCGCACCGGCGGGGCGCGCGGCGCGCGGAGGAGCCTGCTCGTGCCCGCGGCGCTCGCCGTGGCTCTCGCGGCGGGTGGCGGCGTCGCGCTCGCCTTCTGGTCGGGCCGGCGCGAGCCGGAGGAGAAGAATCCCGGAGAGGCAGCGAGGAATGCGCCGAAGCCGACGCCCACGACGACCAGGCCCGCTCCTCCCGTGCCGAGACCCGGCGCGCTCTTTCCCGACGTCGCGAGCGGCTTCCGGAGGAGCGCGAAGGGCGCGTTCGCCCTCTCCCGCATCTTCGGCAGCTACGGAGGGAAGCTCAGGAAGCCGGTCACCGCGATCGCGTTCTCGCCGGACGGGAAGGCCGTGCTCACGGGGAGCCAGGAGCCGGCGCTCGTCCTCTGGGACCTCGAGAGAGGGAGCGAGCTCCGGCGCTTCCAGTCGGAGAGGCCCGCGAATCCTCGCGACGGATGGCCGATCGACGTCGCCTTCTCCCGCGACGGAGCTCTCGCGATCTCGTGCGGCGAGGACGGGACCCTGAGGACGTTCGACGCGAGGACGGGGGAGCCGAGGAGCGCGCGCCGCGAGGAGAGAAGGCCGCGCGCGATCGCCGTCGCGCCGCGCGGGAGCCGACTCTTCACGGCCAACGCCGACGGCACCGTGAGCGTCCTCGACCTCTCGACGGTCGCGGAGCTGAACCACGTCAAGGCGCACGAGGGCGCCGCGAGCTCGATCGCGTTCGACGCGACGGGCACGAAGCTCCTCTCGGGCGGAGCCGATCGGACGGTCCGGCTCTGGGACACGGACACGTTCGGGGCGCTCCGCCGTGGCCTTCTCTCCCGACGGAAAGCGCGCGGCGACGGGCGAGTGCTGCCGGCAAGCGCGCCTGTGGGACCTCGCGGCCGAGCGCGAGATCGGGGCCGAGGCGCGGGGCGCGCCGACGGAGTCGACGACGATCGCGCTCACGAGAGACGGGCGGCGCGCGCTCGTTCCCTGCGGCGACGGCCTGCTGCGGATCTGGGAGCTCGCGAGCGGGAAGATGCTCGCGCCGTTCGAGAGGAGCCCCGCGGACCTGAACACGCTGGCTCTCTCGCCCGACGAGAAGCGCGTGGTCACGGCTCACCACCGGCGGACGGTCCAGGCCTGGGACGTAGCGACGGGAGCGCGCATCTGGGCGAGGACGGACGCTCACGCGAACAACGTGCTCGCCGTCGCCGTCTCGCCCGACGGCCGTCGCGCGCTCTCGGGAGCCGACGAGAGCACGCTCAAGCTCTGGGACATGGACTCGGGCAAGGAAGCCGGTCGGTTCGAGGCCTTGCCCGGCGTCTGGGTCCTCTCCGTGGCGTTCTCGCCCGACGGCAAGCAGGTCCTCGTCGCCGGCGTCGCGGGAGAGAGGCGGGAGCAGGGCTCGCTCGAGCTGTTCTCTCTCGACGGGGACACGGCGACCCAGACGAAGCGGCTCTCGGGACACCAGGCCGGGGTCCACGGGGTCGCCTTCCTCCCCGACGGGAAGCGAGCCCTCACCGCGAGCGCCGACGCGACGCTCAAGCTCTGGGACCTCGCGACGGGCGCGGTCCTCCGGTCGTTCGCGCACGAGGCCCGCGTCCTGCGAGCGCTCCCCGTCGCGGGCGAGCGCGCGGTCTCGACGAGCGACGACGGGACGATCCGCCTCTGGGACCTCTCGTCGGGAGCGGAGGTCGACCGGATCGACCTCGCCTCGAGCCACGACGCGCCCTACGGCCTCGCGGTCTCCCGGGACGGACGCTCGATCTTCGCGGCCACCCATCTCGGCGTGCTCCTCCGCTTCGACGAGCGGGAGAGACGCTAGCCTCGCCTCCTCCCGGCGATCCACGCGAGGACGTAGAGCCCGAGCGCGAGGAACCCGAGCGCGCGGAGCCCGAGCACGAAGGCGAGGCACTCGAGCGCTCCTCCGAGGACGGAGCCGAGGAGGTTCGACGCGAGCGCCTCGTCCGGCCGCTCGGCGCCCGCGAAGCTCGTCGTGAAGATCGCGGAGGCGAACAGGAACGGCACCGCGTAGAGCGGCGCCGCGAGGGCGAGCTGGGCCGCTCTCGGCAGGTCGAGGAGGCGCGAGGGATCCACGAGCGTCGCGAGCAGGAGGAACGCGAGGAGGAGCGGGAAGGCTCTTCCGAAGCTCACCGCGCCTCTCTTCTCGACTATCGCGTTCGCGGCGAGGATCGCGACGAGCAAGCTCGCGATCACGGCGGAGGAGACGTACCACGTCGCCCCGTAGACGAGCGACGCCCGCGAGATCGCCCACGTCTCGACGAGCATGAACGCCGCTCCCAGGAACAGGAAGTGGAGGTCGAGCCGCCGGAGCGGCCCGATCGCGACGCGGACGCCGATCACCGAGAGGAGCGCGATCGCGATGAGCACGGCCTTGTAGACGGTGGGGACCTCCGCTCTCTCGACGTAGAAGAAGGGCCAGTCGTCCGTGGTCGGCCGGATCGGCTCGGTGCCCGGGGGCTCGCGGAACGAGGGCAGCGGGCTCACGTTCTGGCGGAGAGGGGCGCTCCTGGCGGCGCGGGCGTTCAGGACGTCCGTGGGCTCGAGGCCCGTCATGAACAGGCTCTCCGTGAAACGGAGAGGAGGCGCGCCGAACTCGTCGGCGAGGAGCCTCTCGAGCCTCCGGTAGATGAACGCGCGCGGCGACCAGAAGCCGACGGCGAGGACTCCGTTCGGCGCGAGCGCGCGGTGCGCGTCATGGAAGCTCTCCTTCGTGTAGACGTAGCTGTCGAGGTTCGTGTTCGTGAAGCTCGACGTGAGGCCGTGCGCGTCGAGGTAGCAGAAGATGACCAGGTCGTAGCTCGCGGGCTCGGCCCCTCTCAGGAAGCGGCGCGCGTCGTCCACGTGGACGTGGACGCGCTCGCTCTCGTAGGGGTGCTGCGGATGCAGCTCCCTCCCCCACCGGACGAAGCGCTGCTCGATCTCGACGCAGTCGATCCCGGCCACTCCCTCGTCGATCGCCGTCGCCGCGTCCCGCCCCATGCCCGCTCCCAGGAGGAGCGCGCGCCGTCTCCCCGTCGCGAGGCAGTAAGGCAAGCGGAGGAGCATCTGGTTGCCGAGCGGGCTCGCGTTCTGGGCGTAGTCGGCTCGCATCCGCGCCAGGTCGAGGTCGACGTTCCCGAGGCGCGAGTACCAGTGCCCGTTCACGTAGTTCGAGAGGTCCGTCCACTCGAGGCGAGGCGGGGCCTTTGCGAGCTCCTCGGGCCGGAGGTGCGCCGTGATCGCGGGCTTGTCGAAGCCGTAGCTCTCGCTGACGAGCTGGATCTTCTGGTAAGGCGACCACCGCGTCTCGACGAGCTCGCGGGAGAGGACCGGCATCTTCTCCCGGTAAGCCACGTCCGTCGTGAACTGCGGGAGCGAGCGGTCGGAGAGCCCGAGGAGGACGAGCGTCGCCGCCGAGAGCGCGAGGAGCGCGCTCCTCTCGGTCCTCTCGCGCGCCGCGAAGAAGCCCGAGGCGGCCGCGATCGCGAACCACGCGACGGGCGAGGCCTCGAGGAACGAGAGAGCGAAGAACGCCGCGACTCCCGCAAGGCTCGCGGCGACGTTCCAGGTGTAGTGGGAGATCCGCTCGCTCGCGGGCACCGCGCGGAAGTGCGCTCCCAGGAGCTGGCCGATCGGGACGAACGCGAAGGCGAGGAGCGCGTAGAGGAAGCCGAGCAGCCCGAGCCCGAGGAGCGGCGGTAGGGCGTCCTTGCTCGTCCAGAACCTCCAGTCGACCGCGCCTTCCTTCCAGGAGTTCAGGTCGGCGAAGTTCAGGAGGTCCGAGAGCGCGCGGAAGCTCGGCCCTCGCTCCGCGACGAGCGGGTGCGCGAGGAGGACGATCGCGAGCACGGTCGCGAACGTCGCTCCGAGCCCGAGCCTCTTCCTCTTGGACGCCGCGTAGCCGAGCCCGAGCCCGAGGAAGCACGCGAGGAGCGTCAGGTTCTTCAGGTAGGCGAGGATCCTGATCTCGGCGCCGCACCATCGGATGAGCA
>JACQDU010000247.1 GCA_016200955.1 bacterium | reverse complement strand
GCACGCACCTCATGGACGCCATGCCCGTCCGGCTCGGGCAAGAGCTCGCCGGATACTCGCAGGCGTGCTCGCGCGCCAACGAGCTCCTCGGGAGGGCCGAAGACGACCTCCTCGAAGTGCCGCTCGGAGGAACGGCCGTCGGGACGGGAGTGAACCGGCACGCGGAGCTCCCCGCGAGAGCGCTCGCCGCGATCTTCGTCCGCACGGGAGCGCGCCTGCGCGTCGCGCGCGATCCCTTCGAGGCGCAGGCCTTCCGCGATGCCTGTGCGAGCGCCTCCGCCGCGGCGCGCACGGCGGCGGGCTCGCTCGCGAAGATCGCGAACGACCTCCGCCTCATGGCTTCCGGCCCGCACGGCGGCCTGGGAGAGATCGTCCTCCCCTCGCTCCAGCCGGGCTCGTCGATCATGCCGGGGAAGGTGAACCCCGTGATCCCAGAGGTCGTCCGCCAGATCTGGGCGAGGATCGTCGGAAACGACGCGACGTGCGCTCTCGCGTGCTCGCTGGGAGAGCTCGAGCTCAACGTCCTCATGCCCGTCATGGGAGAAGCTCTCCTCGACTCGCTCTCCCTCCTCGAGCGCGCCGCGACGCTCCTCCGGGAGAAGTGCGTGGAAGGCATCGAGGCCGACCTCGAGCGCTGCCGCGCTCTCCTCGAGAAGAACCCGGTCCTCGCGACGGCCCTCGCTCCCAGGATCGGCTACGAGCGGGCGGCCGAGATCGCCAAGCGCGCGCTCCTGGAGGACCGGACGATCCTCGAGATCGCGCGCGAGCTGAACGTGCTGGGAGAAGACGAGCTTCGCCGCCTGCTGGATCCGAGGAGACTCACGGAGCCGGGGTCGTAGCTCCGGCGCTAGATGGCGCTAGATGACAGGGCGGCATCAGCATGGTTGCGACTCGCGACCATGAACGCTCGGCGCGGTGTCGGGGAACGCGAAGACGCGAAGATGGGAAGACGCGAAGGGCTCGGCCGGCGACGCGGAGCTTCTTCTTCAGGACGTTCTTTGGGCCTTCGCGCCTTTGTGTTCTCTCGCTGGGTGGGACGGGAGACCGTGCTGAATCGCGCCCTTTCAGTCAGGGCTTCTTGAAGAGCACGCGGCTCTTGTCGCCCATCTCGACGACGATCTTCGTGATCGAGGACTTCGTCTGCATGAGCTGGCCTATGGCCTTCGCCCAGTCGGTCGTCGGCTCGGGCGCCGCGGGATCGAGGGGAGCGACGGGCGCCGCCGCATCCGTCGCGGGTCTCGCGAACGAAGCGCTCGCAGGAGGCGGAGCCGGAGCCACGGGAGCCGGAGGCGCCGGCGGCCGCGCGAACGCTCCGCTCGAGGGCCCGGCGCCTGGAGGCGTCGGCGGTCCGCCCAGCCCCGGCGGCCGGCCGAGCGTCTTCGTGGTCCGGGCGAGCGATCCCGGGAGAGGTGCTCCGGCGGCGGGCACGATGGCGCCCGAGGGGCCGAGGTTCCGGGTCTGTCTCCCGCTCGGCGGTGCTCCCGGGAACGGAGCGCCTCCTCCGGGGAGCGGGATCTTGCCGGTCGGAGGCTTGACTCCCGGAGGCTGCGCGGGTGCCGCCGTGGGGATCGGCGCTCCCGGTGCGAGCGGTCCTCTCGGGATCGAGCCCGTCTGTCGCGCGAGGGGCTGCGTCGTGCGACCGGGCCTGGGCAGCCCCGCGGCCGGAGTCGGCGCCGACGGCGACGAGGCCGCTCCCGCGGGCGCGGGGCGCGGCATCGCTCGCGGAGTCATGCCCGTGGCCGCGGGCCGTCCCGTGGCCGGCCTCGAAGGCGGCGGCGGGGCCGGCGCGTCGACAGGCGGCGCGCCTTCCTCGGCCGGGGCGTTGCCGTCCGTCCAGTAAGCTCCCACGGCCTCGTCGGTCGTCGTCGGAGCTTCCTCGGGAGTGTAGCCCTGGCCCGCCGGCTCCACGCGCGCGTCACCCTGCTGCGAGTCCTCGAGGTAATCCGCGGCGGTCGCGACGGAGTCGCTCGAGGGAGTCTCCGGCTCCTCGTCCTTCTTCTTCCTGAGGCCGGCGCCGAAGACGACGAGGTCGTCGGGCGAGGACTCGGGCCGCTTGAACGTCTCGAGGCGCTTCATGCCCGGAGGAGCGCCGAGCGCCAGGTCCTCGGCCGCGGGGCCCGGGCCCTTCTTCTGGACCTTCGCGAGGGCCGACGACATCTTGAGGAGGACCTCGAGGCCCTTGAACTTCTTCGTCGTCCTCGAGGTGAGGGAGTTGAGGCCGACCTGCCGCTCGAACTCGTCGAGAGGCATGTCGTAGCGGAGCCCCCACGCCTTGAGCGGCCGGGCGGCGACCATGTCGAGCGCGGAGCCGCTGAAGTTCCCGTTCGAGCAGTCGGCGTTCGAGAAGTTCGCCTGCTCGAGGTTCGCTCCCACGAAGTTGCCCTTCGTCAGGTTCGCGGTGTCGAAGGAGGCGCGCGCGCAGTTCGCTCCCAGGAAGACGGCGCCGTTCAGCTTCGCGTCCTTGAAGTTCGCGTGCTCGAGGTTCGCGCGGCTGAAGTCCACGCGCGCGCAGTCCGCCTCGGCGAAGCGCGAGAGCGCGAGGCCCACGTCGACCATGTTCGCGCGCTTCAGGATCGCGTTCCGGAAGTCCGCTCGCGTGAGCGTCGATCGAGCGAAGCTCGCCCAGGAGAGATCGCAGCCCTTCCATGCCGTGTCGGTGAGGTCCATGTCCTCGAGCGTGATGCAGCGGAGGTCGCGGCCGTCGCCGATCTCGGTCGTGTAGATGAAGTCCTTCAGGATGTCGGGGATCCGCTCACCCTTGTTGTGCTTCACGTCCTGGATGAGCTCGGCCTTGATCTCCCGTCCGCGCGGCGTCTCCCAGCGGATGGCAAGGTCGTCGAGGCTTGCCCTGGCGTCGCTCTTCAAGGGTCTCCCGGTGCTCCCGCCGCCCCTCCAAAAAGGAGCCACCCGGGCCTCACTCTAGGTCACGTCACGCCCATCGCGCAAGCGGCGAGCGCGCGACGCCGCGGCTATAACCTGATCTTGCCGTCTTCCCGTGAAGGGACGGCAAGAGGCCTCATCTACAACGGCGATCGGACGGGGCGTTGAACGCTTGGAGACCACGAGTCGGCTCACTTTCCACTGGTCATTTGCGATCTGCCGCCGGTCATTGGGCCCAGCGGCGTGAGCAAGCCGTCCAAGCGCGCTCCGCGCGCGAAAGAGGACCTCCCGCGAGAGGAGCCCGAGGACGGCGCCCCGGCGACCGGGAGCAGTCTCGGCGGGAGGCACGTGATCGGCGAGGTCCAGCCG
>JACQDU010000246.1 GCA_016200955.1 bacterium | reverse complement strand
GATGCCGGTGCCGCGTCTTTCAGCGACATCCCGCAGTAGAGACAATCCCCCGTCTTGAGGGGCGTCGTCTGCCCGCAGCGCGGGCACTTTCCGAAACGGCGCTCGACCACGCCTCTTTCCTACTTCATCTTGCTGGTTTCGAGCAATCGGAGGGTGGTTTCTTGACGAGCCCGTCCGCGAGAAGAAGTAACCACGAAGACTCGAAGACACGAAGTCGAGAGGCGAGGCCTCTCCTTCATCTTCGTGGCCTTCGTGTCTTCGTGGTTCATGTCGTTCTTCCCGCGCGCTACGGAAGATCCGGAAGCGCCGCGAGGGCCGCAAGGAGAGAGGCCCCGTCCGGGAAGCGAGCCTCGGGCGTGCGAGCCACGAGCCGGACGAGGATCGAGGCGAGCTCGGGCGGGACCATCTGGGCGAGCTTCGGGTCGTCGATCGCGGACCCGGGCCTCCCGGTCAGGGAGTCGAGCGTGCAGATCCCGAGCGCGTAGAGGTCGCTCCTGGGATCGGGCCTCCTCTGGCCGTCCGCGAGCTCGGGCGCCGTGTAACGGGAGGGAGCCGGCACGGCCTCGTCGTCGCGCGGCGGGCTCCCGAGCCAGCGCGCGGAGCCCATCTCCGCGATCGCGTAGAGGCCCGACTCCTTGAGGCCGATCGTCTCGGGGGTGATGTCGCCGTGGAGGAACCTCCTCGAGTGGAGGTGCTTCAACGCCTCCCCGATCTCGCGGAGGAGCCGCGCCGCGTGGGAGGGAGAGAGCCGGCCCTTCTCCCGCACGTGCTCGCCGAGCGTCTTCGGGACGACGTCGTCCGAGACGTAATAGAGGAGACGGCCCACGAGGCCCGACGCGAGGAGCCGCGGGATCGAGGGGTGGTCGCACGCGGCGAGCACGTCGATCTCGCGCCGGAGCTTGAGCACCGGCTCGGTCTCTCCCGCGACGTCGGGGCGCAGGACCTTGACGGCCCTCACGGTGTCGGGCGAGAGCACGCGCACGGCGCGGAAGACGACGGCGGCCTCACCCCGACGCACCTCGTCCTGGAGCTCGTAGCCGCCCAGCTCCCGCGGGATCGCTTCCGGGAGGCGCGAGCGCTGCCGGGCGGCGGCTTGCTCGAGCTTCACGACGAGCTCGGCTTCTCCCACGGGCTTCACGAGGTAGTCGGTGACGCCCCAGTGGTAGGCCTCGGCCAGGATCTTCTCGTCGCCCTCGCTCGAGAGGATCATGACCGGGAAGGGCCGCGACTTCGTCCTCTCCTGGAGCCTCTGGACGAGCTCGAGGCCCGTGATCCCGGGCATCTGCATGTCGCAGATCGCCACGTCGGGGTGGTCGCGCGAGAGGACGTCGAGCGCCTGCTCCGGGTCCTGGAACGTCCGCACGCGGTATCCGCGCCGCCTGAGCGTCCCCGCGAGGATCGTGAGCGTGACCTTGTCGTCGTCCACGAGAGCGATCCTGAAGCCGCGCGGGTCGGGGCGAGGGACGTTCGAGACGTACTCAGGCGGCGGCTCGCTCGAGCGGCCGAGGCTCCGGGGGATCTGGTTGATCTCGAGGAGCTCGGGCGGATCCGGAACGCGCGCCGCCTCCGAGAGCCGGTTCGCTCGCACGAGGTGCCAGCGAGGGTTCGTCATCGCGACGAGAGGCGCGCCTCGAGCTCGAACGTGCGGATGAGGCGCGCCCGGAGCGCCGCGACCGTGGGCCGTTTCGCCGGGTCGCTCGCGGTGGCGAGGTCGATCAGGTTCTCGACCTCCTGGTAGAAGCGGTCGCGGAGGCGCTGCGCGGCGAAGGACTCGGCGAAGACGACGTCGTGCTGCGCCGCCTCGGTGATCCGCCGGCGCTCGAAGGGCCGCCTCACTCCCTGCGCCTCGGCTCGCTTCACCTCGAGGAGCATCGAGTTCAGACCCTCGCGCGCGAGGTCGGGGTCGACGTGGTCGTAGGGATAGTGGCCGGTCGCGAGCTCGTAGAGGAGCATTCCCGTCTGGTAGACGTCGACCTCCGGCCCTCCGCGGCTCGTCCCGACCCCGCGGATCACCTCGGGCGGAGCGTAGAGCGGCGTGAACTCCGGCGGCACGAACTCGCGGTCCTGCGGGCTCATGTTCGCGAGGTAAGAGATGCTCCTCGTGGTGCCGAAGTCGATGACCCGCGTCCGGTAGAGGCGCTGCTGGATCGCGGTGAAGAAGTCCGCGTTCGGGAGGTGCAGCTTCGGCGACGCGACCTCGATGAGGACGTTCGAGGCCTTGACGTCTCCGTGGACGTAGCCGTTCGCGTGGAGGTGCTCGAGCGCGGCGAGCACCTCGTGGACGATCTCGATGACCGTCATGGCCGGGAGGCCCGTCCGCCGCGAGCCCGGGCTCCGGAAGGGCGCCGTCGCGTCCGCCATCGACGGGTCGTTCAGGCGCAGGAAAGGATTCGAGTGGCTCCAGGAGAGGACCGAGCACTCGACTCCCTGGATCGTCGCCGTCCCGAGGAGCCGGATGATGTTCCTGTGAGGAGGAAGCTTCGCGAGGATCCTCCGCTCGATCTCGGAGGAGAGGATCCCTCTCGCCGCGGGCACCTTGAGCGCCGCGAGCCTCCCGTCGGGAGCGACGAGGGCGTAGAGGATCCCTTGCCCGCCCGATCCGGTCGCGCGGTAGACGGAGTAGGTCCCCGAGGACTCGCCGTCCCCAAGGACCTCGATCCGGCTCCCGAGCTCGAGAAGCTCCGTCGTCGTCGCCACGAGAGCGCGAGCGTACCCCCGCGCGGGGAGTGAAGCAACTCGCGGGCGCGATTGAGAGAGCCCCGGAAGACGCCGCCGCGCGGCGCGTTGGAGAGCTCGTTCGGCGGCCCGGGGGAGCGTTTCCGGTCCTCGGGTCGAGCGGGATAGCCCCTCTGACGGTGAGGGTCCGAGTATGCTCGAGGCCATGTCGAGACCGGGGGCCACAAGGCGAGACGAGAGCGCGCTCGTGGCCCTCACCCGCGGCAGCGAGGCCGACCGCCGGAGCGCGCTCGAGGGGCTCCACGCGCTCTACCGGGACGAGGTCATGGGTTTCCTCGTCCACTTCCTGCGCGACGCGGCGCTCGCCGAGGACGTGCTCCAGGAAGCCTTCCTGAGCGCGTATTCGGGCTTCGACCGGTTCGACTCCTCGCGGCCCTTCCGGCCGTGGCTTTACCAGATCGCGAGGAACACGGCGCTCCATGCGCTGCGCTCGCGGAGGAAGGAGAAGCGCGTGGACGAGAAGGGCGCGCGAGCCGAGCCGGCGTCGGGGCGCATCGTACTTCAGGCGCAGTCGGGAGAGGAGGCCGAGCGCGCGCGCGAGGTCCTCGCCTCGCTCGAGGACGACGACGCCGCGCTCCTCGTCCAGCGACAC
>JACQDU010000245.1 GCA_016200955.1 bacterium | reverse complement strand
GCCGTAGACCTGCCGCGCCTCCGAGAGCGGATCTCTCTCGAAGACCTCCGAGACGAGGATCGTGCCCAGGAGCTTGCCCGAGCCGTCCTCGAGCGCCGCTTCCTTGCTCTCACGCAACGAACGCCTCGCGTCGTCCGCCACGGCGAGCGTGAGCGGGAGCGGCCATACCGTCCCGTCCGCGAGCCGGAGCCGCTCGAGGACGCTCGCGTAATCGCGCGAGCCCAGGAAACCCGTGAGCGGGCTCGCCGCTCCGGTCGCTATGAGCTCGAGGTCCGCGAGCTCGCGCGCATCCAGGACGATCCGGGGAAGCCGGCGCGCCCGCTCCTCGAGCGCGTGGGCTTCCTCCTCCGGAACGAAGCGGTCGATGAGAGCTCCTCCGTGCGGCGTGACGAGAGTGGTCATGTCGTGGCTCCTGTCTTCTGGGGTTCGGGTTGATTCGCGGCCCTCGAATGGAGGCCGCACTCGGTCTTGGCCCGGCCGCGCCAGCGGCCGGAGCGCGGGTCCTCTCCCGGGAGCACCGGGCTCGTGCAAGGGAAGCAGCCGATGCTCGGGTAGCCGCGCTCGTGGAGCGGGTTCGTGGGCACGTCGTGCGCGCGGACGTAGGCCCACACGTCCTCGCTCGTCCACGACGCGAGCGGGCTCACCTTGACGAGCCCGAACTTCGCGTCGCGCTCGACCACGCGCACGCGAGAGCGATCGGGCGTCTGCTCGCGGCGGATCGCGGCGATCCAGGCGTCGAATCCCCGGAGCGCCGTCCTGAGAGGGACGACTTTCCGGATCTCGCAGCAGCGGTCGGGGTCGCGCTCCCAGAGAGAGGGGCCGTGCTCGGAGGCTTGCTCGAGCACGGTGAGGGACGGCCTCACGGCGCGGATCTCGATCCGGTAAGTCTCCTCGAGCCTCCGCCAGAGCTCGTAGGTCTCGCTGAAGAGGAGCCCCGTGTCGAGCGTGAACACGTCGATCGGGAGGCTTCTCCGCGCGATCAGGTCCACGAGGACGCAGCCCTCGACGCCGAAGCCCGTCGCGAACGTGACCCGCGGCGCGAAGCGCTCGGCCGCCCACGAGAGGATCTCTCCCGGCGTCCGCCCCTCAAGCGAGAGGGCGGCCTCGTCCAGGTCGATGTCGGCGCGTGCGAGGGTCACGGGTTCTCTCCCGAAGCTCACGGGAATCGAAAGAAGAAGAGCGCCGCCCGCCGCCGCGCGGGAGCGCGGTCGGGAACGTGGGCGAGGCTCACGTGAGAGTCCGGAAACGAAAAGGCCCGGGTCAGCTACCCGGGCCCTTCAGCTCGCTTCGTTTCCGTGCGGATCGCCTGGGAGAAGCCTCAGGCGAGGAGAGCCACGGACGCGCCGCTGCCGAGGACCCGGGGAGCCCGGGCCGAGGGACAGCGACACAGATTCTTCGTGGCGTTCATGAAGGGTCCTGCTCTAGCAAACGCGCCGCGCGCGTGTCAACGAGAAAAAATGGACGAAGAACCACGAAGGCGAGAAGACGAGAAGGCCCCTTCGTGTCTTCGTGTCTTCGTGGTTCCGTCTCTTCCAGCGAAGTCAGGGCTGTTGGTCGGCGTGTTTGAAGATCGCGACGACGATGCTGGCTGTCCACGTCTGCGACTTCTCGTCGATCGTCATCTCGGGGATCTCGCGCGTCTTCGCGCCGGCCCAGTCTTCCTCGACGGAGACGAGGAACTTCGTGAGAGCCTCGAGCTTGCAGCCCTCGATGCGCATGCGGAAGCGCAGCTCCTTCGTGCCGCCCGGGTGGTCGATCGTGCCCGCCTCGCCCGTGTCGCGGACGTTCAGGCCCTGCTTCCTCGCGTGGTCGTTCAGGAGTGCCTTGAAGTCCGCGGCGCTCCCCGTGCCCTGGTTGCGGCCCTCGCGCTCGCGCGCGATCCAGTCGCGGAAGGCGGGGTCCTTCGCGAGCTTGTCCATCTGGTCGAGCACGAGGACCTCGCGCTTGATCTCGGCGTTCGCCTGCGAGACCTGGGAGCCCGTGAGGGCGGCGTACACGCCCACGACGATCGTGAGGAGGCCGAGGACCGTCATGAGGAACCGGAGGATGTCGAACTCGTCTTGGTCTCGCATGGCTAGCTCCCCTCGGGCGCGGTCTTCTTGAGCTTGACGACGAACTCCGTCCGGCACTTCCCCTTCTCGACGTGAGAGCTCTGCGTCGAGCCCTCGCACGGCCCCTTCTTGTCCTCGAAGGCCTTCTGGAGCTGGATCCCGGCGGCGTCGGTCGGGGAGGAGAAGACGAACAGGCTCTGCTGGCCCTCGCGCGGGTCCACGCGGACGGTCGTCACGTCGATCCCCCACTCGCGGCCGATCATCTTCTTGGCCTCGCCGAACTCGCGCAGCACGACGAGCGCGCTCGTGTTTCCTCCGGCGAGGCCGCCCGCGCCGCCGCCGTAGATCCCCTCGAGGCGCTGCCGCTCGAAGGCGAGGCTCTCGTACCAGCGGCCGGCGATGGGCTCCTGCTTGTGGTCCGCGTTCGCGTTCGCCGAGAGGTCGGGGAAGAGGACCCCGTAAGTCATCTCCTGGAGGCGACGGACGCCCTCGAGCGTGCGTCTCCTCTCCTTGAGCTTCTGCTTCAAGCCGAACGCGAAGACGAACGTGAGGACGAAGACCAGCGAGAGCGCGCACATGGCGCCCTTCTTGAGCATCTCGTACTTCCCGCGGAAGCGGTACTCGTCCTGCCGGAAGTCGAGCCCCGCGGCGTCGATCCCGAGCCCCTTGAGCGCGAGCCCGATCGCCGTCGGTCCCTGGAGCGAGAGCGTCGCGTCGCCCTTCTTCGCGCCCGCGGTGCCGTAGCGGCCCGTGAGGTCGACGCGCTCGACCGCCGTCTCGTAGTGCTCTTTGAAGAAGGCGTCGATCCCCTCGAAGGCGCACGAGGCTCCCGTGAGGGCGATGAGGTCGATCGGCTTCTTGAGCGCGACGGCGCCGATCGTGCGGTCGATCTCGAGGAAGACGCGCGCGAGGTAGTCCTCTCGCTGCGCGGGAGAGACGGTCGAGTCCTCGAGGTTGAACGCCTCGTCGTCCTCGTCCTCGGCGCCGAGCTTGGGCACGCCCTTCTCGTCCGTCTCGGGCGCGTCGCCGATCATGGCGCCGATCTCGCCGACGAAGCCGCCCTCGCCCGGAGTCTCCTTCTCGCCGCCGGCCTTCGCGAGGCGGTCGCTCTGCTTCGAGAGACGGCCGCTCTCGCCCTTCGCCTTGATCTCGCCCGTGCGGATCCGGATCGCTCGCGCGAGGCGGAGCTTGCCCTCGTCCACGAGAGCGACCTTGAGCGTGTCGTGCTCGATCTCGACGCAGAGGACGAGGGCCCTCTTCTCGTAGACTCCCGCGTGGCCGAGGCAGTTGTAGAGCGCGGCGAGGTCGAGGTCGATAGCGACCGGGTCGATCCCGCCTTCTTCCAGGAAGCGGAGCTTCCGCTCGATGTGAGCTTTCTTGACGCCCGCCACGAGGAGCCTGGACTGCTTCTCGGTCTCGGCGAACTTGAGGTACTGGACGATGAGGTCGTCCACGGAGACGGCGTGGAAGTGCGTCTCCGCCTGGAAACGGATCGTCTTCTTGATCTGCTCGTCTCGCAGAAAAGGAACGGCGATCTCTCGCAGGATCGCGTCCTGCGCGCGCACCGACGCGACGACGTTCGTGAGAGGGACCTTCTTCTGGGCGAGGACTTCCTTGAGCACCTTCGCCGCGACCTGCTCGGGGCTCTCGCCCTTCTTGAGCTCGAGCTTCTTCACCACGAAGTCGAGGAGCTCGACCGAGCGCGCGTTGCCCTCGAGCACGGCGAGCTTGAGCGTCTTCGGTCCGACCTCGAGACCGCACGAGAGAGCCATGCTACGGGTCCTTCCGCGGGAGATCGATCGGCTTCTGCGAGACTCCCGCCTTGTTGGTGAACGTCACGCGGATGACCGGCTTGCCATCGGGAGCGCTCGCCGGTTCGATCTTCTCGAGCTTGTATTCGT
Organism: bacterium; assembly: GCA_016200955.1. Classification (GTDB taxonomy): domain Bacteria; phylum Planctomycetota; class J058; order J058; family JACQDU01; genus JACQDU01. The sequence goes on along the minus strand of JACQDU010000245.1, from coordinate 6,252 downwards.
TCGCGAAGAAGTCGCCTATGTGGAGCGGGATCTGTTCGCCCGCCGGCTTCGGCACGACGATGCACTGGTTGTTCTCGGGGTGTTTCTCGTCGATGCAGGCGAAGACGACGCTCACGAGGGTCTCGATTCCCACGGGAGCGGGAGGAGGAGGCGGAGGTGGCGGTGGTGGCGGCGGCGGCGGCGGCCGGTCGATCTCCTCCCAGACGACCTTGAGCTTCTCGAGAGGAGAAGGGCCCTTGTCCGCCTTGAGCGGCAGCGCGCGGTCGGCCGGATTGTAGAGCGGCACCTTCGCGTCCGCGGGAGGGTCGTGGTGCTTGAAGAAGGTCCAGTAGCCGAGCGCCGCGACCGCGCCGATCAGGAGGAAGTTCGCGAGAGCGAGCGCCGCGCGCGCCTTGGGACCGCTCACCTCGGGTCCTCCCTCACGAAGAGCGGCGCGACCTCGTCCGCCGAGTTGCGCGCGACGACCATGCGGAGCGTCTTCGTCGCTCCCTCGCCGTTCGTCGCCTTGACGACGATCGCGTAGAGACGGCTCTCGGTCGCCAGCATGGCCTTGAACGTCACCGGGGTCCCGGGCGCCGGCGGGGGAGGAGGAGTCGCGGGCCCCGAGCCGCCCGCCGGAGGAGCCGACTCGAAGATCGTCCCGAGGAGCGCGTGGATCTGCGGGCTCTGGAGCTCGCCCACCGTCTCGAACGCCTTTCCCGTCCACTTGCCCGAGGCTCCCGAGCCTTGCTGCTGCTGGTCTGGATTCGACGGAGTCGTCGCGGGGGGAGGCGGCGGAGGCGGCGCCGCTCCCGGGCTCGCGGGCGTCGTCGTCGCCGGGGGCGCGGTCTGGTAGTCGGGGTCGATCCGGTACTTCTGGATCCCCTTCACGATCTCGTCGGCGGCTCCCCAGACGTCTCCTTGCGGCGTCGAGTTGTTGTATTGAGGCAAGACGGCGTAGAGGACCTCGGGCGGCATCGTGTTCAGGTTGAGGGCGTCCGTGCACCAGCAGGTCACGAACGGCGCGATGCCCTTCTTCGGCGGATCGGCCTTGGGATCTCCGTAGAGGACCTTCGGGTCGAGCCCGTCGATCGCGAGGAGCTGCTCGAGCCAGAGGATCCCCCGCTTCGGCGGCGGAGGAGCGTCCTGGCCCGGCGGATTCCCCGAAGGCGGAGGCGGCGGAGGAGGCGGAGGCGGCTGCTTGCCGTCGGCCGGGGCGCCCGGATCCGTGATCGCCTGGGCTCCCGCGAGCTCGCGCACCTAGGTCGGCGAGGTTGGAGTCGTTGTAGTCGTCGGCGAGCGTGTCCGAACTCGGCGGCGTCTTCCCGTTTTTTCTGTCGTCGCGGAAGAGAGCCGCGACGTAAGGGACGGCCCCGCGAGCGGCGAGCGTGAGCGCCTCGTCGTCGCTCACGTTCTTCACGATCGTGCGCTCGACGTTGATGCCGTAGCTGAACTGGACGACGACCACGGCGAGGATCGCGAGGACGAGGAGCGTGAGGAGGAGAGCGACTCCTCTCTCTCCCCGGCGTCTTGCGCTCGGTGTCTTCTCTCGCATCGACCCTTCACCGGATGGGGACTTGCGTGAACGAGCGTAAGACGCCCGATGGCTGCTCGAGTTCAGAGAGGATCGCTCCCCGCGGTCGTGTGCGCGGGCGGTGCAGGTTCTTCGGGCGCCGGCGGTTCCTCCGGCGGACGCGGCGCGTCATCTTCCGCGGATGGCTCCGTCGCGAGAGCGTGCGTCAGGACATCGATCTGGCCCTCGACGCGAGCGGCCGCTCGCGAGACGTCCGCGAGAGCTCGCATGGCCTCGCTCAGGTACTTGAGCGTCACGAAGAGGACCGCGCACGTGAGGAGCCCCGCGAGCACCGAGAGCAACTTCCACTCGACGGCGAGCTGCCCGGCGATCAGTGGCGCGAACCCGGTCACGAGCGCGAGCGCTCCCGTGACGTAAGCGAAGAAGAGCAGCACGAGCGAGGCGTCGTCGAGCCGCGCGGCGGCGAGGTGGCTCCGCGAGCGCTCGATCGGCGCCGCGACGGGGAGGCTCACCTCGTTCATCCCCCCGCAGAGAGGGCACGGCACCGGCTTCCCGCGGAGCGTGTCGGGCGCGGAGATCACGTGATCGCAGCTCACGCAACGGACCCTGAGCGCCAAGAGCTCCTCCGTGCCCGCTTCGAGCCTACCACGCGCCTGCGCTCTCTCGCAGCACGCTCGCGGGCCCCGGGAGCTTGGCGAAAGCGCCCGAGCTAGACTGGCACGGGCCGCTTGTAGACCGAGACCCGAGGGTCTCGGTTTGTCGCGGGGGCGCGTGAGCCTCCGTCAGGTGCGAGAGCGAACGATGCCGAGCCTCAAGGTCCACGCGGGCCCCAACCAGGGACAGGTCTTCCCGCTGCGCGGCGGAGAGACGCTCGGCCGCGACGAGACGAACGCGATCCAGATCGCGGCGCCCGAGATCTCTCGGAGGCACATGTCCTTCGCCGTCGAGAGGGGCGAGATCGTCCTCGCGGACCTCGACTCGGCGAACGGGACGTTCGTGAACGGCGCGCGGGTCACGAAGCACCGCCTCGCCGACGGGGACGTGATCGTCGTGAACACGGTCGAGCTCCGCTACTCTCGCTCCGACGCTCCGGCGCCGAGAGGGGCGGCCGCCGCGAATCCGAAGAAGGGCTCGGCGCGCGTCTGGGGCGCCGCGGTGCGGATGGAGCCGCCGACTCACAGGCTCCCGCCCGGAGTCTCGCACGAGCCCGTCTTCCACGACGACAAGAGCGAGGGCGACTACTCCCTCGACGCGAGCCAGACGTTCATAGCGACGGACCTCAGGCTCGCGCCCAAGGACCTGGTGCCTCTCCTCCAGAAGCGGCTCCAGCTCATGTTCGAGGTCTCGCAGGCGCTCGCGGCGACGCGCGACCGGGACGAGCTTCTCTCGAAGATCGTGGACAAGCTCTTCGAGGTCTTCCCGCAGGCGGCGCGCGGGTTCATTCTCGTCGGGACCTCGCTCAAGGCGCTCGAGGTCGCCGCCGTGCGGACCCGGAAGCAGCAGGCCGGCCGCTCGGTCTCGGTCTCTCGCACGATCGCGCGGAAGGTCTACGAGGAGAAGAAGGCGATCCTCTCCCACAACGCGGCCCAGGACGACCGCTTCGCGGGGGCGCGGTCGATCGTGAACCTCGAGATCTCGGCCTTCATCGTCGCGCCGCTCCTCTTCCGCGAGGACTGCTACGGCCTGATCCAGCTCGAGAGCGACGACCTGAAGTCGCGCTTCTCTCCCGACGACCTGAACCTCCTTGCCGGCCTCGCCGCGAGCGCGGCGGTCTTCCTCAAGAACATGAAGCTCATCGAGAGCATCGAGAAGGAGATCAAGGAGAGGGAGACGATCCAGTCGGAGCTCCGCTTCGCTCACAGGATCCAGGCCGGGCTCCTCCCGAAAGCGGACCCCGAGATCGCGGGCCTCGAGGTCTCGGGCCGCATGAAGACGGCCAAGGAGGTCGGCGGCGACATCTACGACTACATCGTCCCGCCGAGCTCGTCGGGGGCGAGCGAGCTCACGGTCGCGATCGGCGACGTCTCGGGCAAGGGAGCCGGAGCGGGCCTCGTCATGGTCATGGCGCGCTCGATCCTCCACTCGCTCACCAAGACGAGCGCCATGGACCCGAAGGCCGTGGCCATCGAGACGAACCGGCTCCTCAAGCCCGACCTGAAGCCCGGAATGTTCCTCTCGCTCATCCTTGCCCGCTTCGACTCCAAGAGAGGCAAGGTCAGGCTCGCGGGCTGCGGCCACGAGAGGCCGCTCGTCTTCCGCGCGCGCACGGGCAAGGTCGAGAAGATCGACCTGGGCGGCCTCGTCCTGGGAGTCGTCGCCGACAACTCGAAGAACGTCGCGGAGGCCGAGATCTCGCTCGACCCGGGCGATCAGATCCTCTTCTACACGGACGGCGTCCCGGAAGCGCTCGACGCGTCGGGGAAGCAGTACACGCTCGAGCACCTCGAGAAGGTCCTCGCCGAGAAGGGCCGCATGCCGCCCGCTTCCCTCATCCAGGCGATCGAGGACGACGTCGCGCGGCACGCGCACGGGGCCGAGCAGCACGACGACATCACGATCATCGCCGCGAGGCGCCGGCTCGGCTGACGGGCGGCCCGGCGGCCTCACCGCGAGGCGGGATTGGCGGGCTCGGCGCGCTCCACGTCGGGCAGGACCGGGCGCCTGCGCGCGACGATCTCGAGGTCGAGCTCCTCGGAACCGCGGCGAACGCGGATCGTCGCGCGACCGCCGGGCTTCAGGCCCTTCTTGAGCTCGAGGAAGCTCGTCGGGCTCGCGACGGGCTTCCCGTCGCAGGCGATGACGACGTCCCCGGCCATGAGCCCGCCCAGGGCGGCCGCCATTCCCCGCTGCACCTTGAGGACCGTCGGCGCGCTCCGGGGTTCGGTCGAGAACATGAAGCCGAAGGACCCGTCCGCGAAGTCGGGAGCGAGACGGACGGCCTCGCTCTCGTCGGCCAAGGCGCCGTCCTGGTCTCCTCTCTCGCGGCGGATCGATGCGCGGCACCAGCGGAGCTCGGCCGTCTCCCTGGGCTCGCTCGTGGACTTGAGCGCGAGGCCGCTCTCGCAGTCCGCGAGCGCGGCGTCCAGCTCGCCCCGCATGAAGTGGAGCCCGGCGCGGCGGGCGTAGGCGTGGACGCTCTCCGGCGAGAGGCGGATCGTCTCCGTGTGATCGGCGATCGCCGCGTCGAGATCGTGGAGCTGCTCCTCGCACCACGCCCGCCAGGAGTGAGCCGCGGCGTCCTCCGGCTTCATGCGAAGGACCTTCGAGCAGTCCGAGAGCGCTCCCTCGAAGTCGCCCTTCTGCTGCCCCTTCACGCGGGCGCGCTCGAGGAGCCAGGAAGGACTCTCGGCCGGGCTCATGAGGTCGATCGCGGTCGTCAGCTCGAGCAAGGCGCCGTCGGCATCGCCTTTCGTGGACTTGCACTTCCCTAGCCACCCGTGGGAGAACGCGAAGTCGGGCTTGAGAGCGGCCGATCGCGCGAGCGCCGGGAGCGCGCCGTCCACGTCTCCCTTCTGGACGAGGGCGTAGCCGCGGACGTAGTGCGCCTGCGCGTTCTCGGAGTCGCGATCGAGCGCCCTCTGCGCGGCGAGGATCGCTCCGTCCCAGTCCCTCGCGCGGCACTTCTCCTTCGCTTCCTCGACGTCGGGGTCGGCGGTCTTCGAGGAAGCGGTCTGGGGTGCGCTTCCGTCCGTGAATCCCCACGGCTTCGCGCTCGCCTGACCGCCGCTGCCGCCCTTGGGAGGGGGATTGCGCCGCGGCGCGGAGCCGCAGCCTCCGGCGATCGGAAGGAGCACGGTCAACATGCACGCGAGCGCGCGACGCGCGGCGAGATTCATGCTTACTCGAGGTAGCTGTGCTTCCCGGTGAGGAAGAAGCTCACGCCAATGTAAGTGAACATGACCATGGCGAACCCGGCCATGTTCCAGACGGCGGAGCGGATTCCCTTGACCCACCCCATGAACCGGAAGTGCAGGTAAGCCGCGTAGACGATCCACGTGATGAAAGCGCCGGTCTCCTTGGGATCCCAGCCCCAGTAGCGCCCCCACGACTGGTTCGCCCACACCGCTCCGAGCCCCGTCCCCGCGGTCAGGAGCACGAAGCCCACCTGGATCACGCGGTAGTTCAGGTCCTCGAGCCACTCGAGCTGGGCCTTCTGCGCGTCGCTGGTCCCGCTCGCGGCCCCGCGCGCGTGCGCGAGCGCGTAGACGATCGCCGTCCCGAACGCGAGCGCGAAGGCGCCGTAGGACGTGAGCATGCAGGTCACGTGGATGTTGAGCCAGTAAGAGTTCAGGACCGGCTGGAGCGGCTCCATGTTCTGCGTCTCGACGTAGACCTTGAGGTTGTCGCCGAGAGTGAGCGCGAGAGCGCCCACGACCCCCGCGACGACGGGAGGCACGACGCTGCCCCGGGTCACGATCCCGAAGACGAGCGCGATGAGAGACGCCGCTCCCGTGATCCAGAGGAGCGTCTCGTAGAAGCTCGCCACGGGCGCTCGCTGCTCGAGGTAAGCGCGGACGACGAGGCCCGCCACGTGGAAGGCGAGCGCTCCCGCGAACGTCCCGAGAGCGAGCCAGCGCGGCCAGGAGCGGGCGACGGCTCCCGCGACCTTCTTCGCGCGCGACTCCGCGACCAGCGAGCAGATCCCGCACGCGACCGCCGCGAGGTAGAGGAGAGCCGCCTGGTGGAACGGCCTCACCTTGTTGTAAATGCACTCGATCGCGATCGCGCTGTCCTCGGGG